>SMXC01000169.1 GCA_004356825.1 Caldithrix sp. | reverse complement strand
TTAAATGTTAGGCAAAAAAAATATAGTCACTTTTTAGGGCGTAGAAAAATTTGACCAATTAATTATTGGTTTTAACTTATTTTGTGCGCAGTCCCGTAGAAAAAGGTTAATAAGCTTCTGATACGGAATATCAGTTTCTTCGGCAAGTTTTTTGAAATAAGTGATCGTCTCGCTTTCCAGGCGGATTGTAATTTGTTTTTTGAGTTTCTTTGTATATGGATTTTTTATTGATTTCGAAAAATCGTATTCTTTACGCATTTTACTTTCTCCGATTATGATATTTTTGTTCATTACGAGTTACTTTTCGTGCCGAAATGATTCTGATGACTTCATTATTCTCTTTATAGCAATGTACGACAACCAACATACGCAGATTACTGGACACTCCCATAATGATAAACCGCTCTTCATTTTCGGAATGGTCTGGATCTGCAATCAAACGAGCATTTTCGTCATAAAAGACTGTTTTAGCTTCATCAAAAGAGCCTTTATGTTTTTTTTGGTTAGCACGGTTTTGTTCTCGTCCCATACAAAGCGTAGGTTGTTTATAAGTATAATATAATTATTTTAGCAATACGATACAAGACAAAAGATATGTGCAGGATCCCTCGCCCCGTTGGGTAGTCAGGGGCGGTATATTTTTGTTAAACAAAGGTACTTATCCCACGGGGCGAGACCCGTTTTTCAGGCGAGGAGCCGGAGCGGCCCTAAACAATGAACAATTACCAATAACGAATGAATAAAGGATTTCAACTCTTTCCTGAACAGGCATCGACACTGGCAGCGCAGGTGGACTACCTCTACTTCTTTCTGATTGCGGTGAGTCTGTTTTTTTCCGTCTTGATTTTCTTTTTAATTTATGTTTTTGCGGTTCGATATCGAAGAAAATCCGAGCAGGAAGTTCCCGAGCAAATTCCGGGGCTGTTAAAACTCGAGATACTCTGGTCAGTCATCCCTTTTCTGTTATGCATGGTGGTGTTTGTCTGGGGGGCAACCCTGTACTTTGATACCTACAGCCCGCCGAAGGATGCGCTTGAGTATTATGTGGTCGGTAAGCAGTGGATGTGGCACATTCAGCACCCGACCGGGCAGCGGGAAATTAATGAGCTGCACGTTCCGACCGGCCAGCCAATAAAATTAACGATGGCGACGGAAGATGTGATTCACAGTTTTTATATTCCGGCGTTTCGGGTCAAGAGGGACGTCGTTCCGGGTAGATATACTTCCATGTGGTTTGAGGCCACGAAACCGGGTGAATATCATCTGTTTTGCGCGGAGTACTGCGGCACCAAACATTCGCAAATGAGGGGGCGGGTAGTGGTGATGGAACCGGCGGATTATCAAAATTGGTTGAGCGGCGGCGTGGCGAATGAGCCGTTGGAGGTGATTGGCGAGAAGAAGTTCCGGCAGTTGGCCTGTCATACCTGCCATGTCGATAAGCCGGATGCCCGCGGTCCTTCGCTGGTGGGTGTCTTTGGAGAGCCGGTTCGTTTGCAAAATGGCCAGACCGTTACCGTCGATGAAACGTATATTCGGGAGTCGATTCTGAATCCGAATGCCAAAATAGCTGCAGGCTACCGGCCGGTGATGCCGACCTTCAAAGGCCAGATCGACGAAGTTGGGCTTTTGCAGATTACAGCATATATCAAATCGTTAACTAAGGAGTAAATCAAGGTGCTGACCTTTTCAAAAAGGTCAGCACCTTAAGAAAGCGGGAGTCACTAAATGAGCACAGCGGTTTTCAAACCAAGCAAATCTCAGCTTGCTGATCAGTCAGACGGCGCGTCAAATTATCTCAACGCCGGGTTTTCGGCCAAGTCCTGGCTGTTAACTGTTGACCACAAACGCATCGCGATCCTATATCTGATTTCGATTACACTTTTCTTCTTTCTCGGCGGCCTGTTTGCAGTTTTAATTCGCCTTGAATTGTTGACGCCGCAGGGCGACCTGATGCAGGCCGAGACCTACAACAAAATGTTTACCATGCACGGCATCGTGATGATTTTCTTTTTCCTCATCCCGTCGATTCCGGCAGTGCTGGGTAACTTTCTTATCCCGTTGATGATTGGTGCTAAAGACCTTGCCTTTCCGAGAATAAACTTATTGAGTTGGTACATTTATTCCGTGGGCGGCTTGTTTACTTTTGCAGCTATTGTCTTCGGCGGAGTGGACACGGGTTGGACTTTTTACACACCCTATAGCAGTACATATTCGAATTCAAATGTGATTCTTGTAGCCGTTGGCGTTTTCATCACCGGTTTTTCTTCTATTCTAACCGGTTTGAATTTTATCGTGACGATTCACAAAATGCGTGCGCCAGGCATGACCTGGTTTCGGCTGCCACTGTTCGTTTGGGCGCATTACGCCACCAGTATTATTCAGGTCTTAGGCACGCCGGTTGTGACCGCGGCAATTATGTTGATCGGTTTGGAAAGGTTGTTCGGATTCGGTATTTTCGATCCCAAACTCGGCGGCGACCCGCTCTTGTTTCAACATTTGTTCTGGTTCTATTCTCATCCGGCGGTCTACATCATGATTTTGCCGGGAATGGGCGTTATCAGCGAAGTTATCACCTGCTTTGCCAAGAAGAAAGTATTCGGTTATTCGTTCATCGCTTTTTCCAGTATCGCGATTGCAGTGCTGGGATTTCTGGTGTGGGGACACCACATGTTTACCAGCGGTCAGTCGGTTTACACCAGCCTGGTTTTTTCGATTCTGACTTTCCTAGTGGCGGTTCCATCGGCGATCAAAGTGTTCAACTGGACAGCCACGCTTTACAAAGGCGCGGTCTCTTACGATGCTCCCATGCTTTACGCGCTTGGGTTTATCGGTCTGTTTACCATTGGCGGGCTCACAGGAATTTTTCTCGGCACGCTTGCTGTGGACGTTCATGTCCACGACACTTATTTTGTAGTCGCTCACTTTCATTATATAATGGTAGGCGGCGCGATTATGGCGTACATGGCCGGGCTCCATTTCTGGTGGCCGAAGATCACCGGCAGATTGTATCCTGAAGGTTGGGCGAGGTTTTCGGCGCTGGTGATCTTTATCGGGTTTCATCTTACATTTTTCCCGCAATTTATTGTGGGTTATCTGGGGATGCCGCGCCGCTATCATGTCTATCCGGAAGAATTTCAAATTTTAAATGTCTTGTCAACGGCAGGCGCGACGATTCTTGGAGTCGGATATTTGATTCCGCTGATTTATTTTACCTGGTCATTGAAATCGGGACCAAAGGCCAGTGCGAATCCCTGGGGCGCAAAAGGTCTGGAGTGGGAGAAAGCATCATCACCACCCTCACAGTACAATTTCGAAAAAACGCCGGTAGTGACCGAAGAAGCTTACGATTATGAACCGACGATCTGGTTGAAATAAGGAGAGTAGATTTGGCACACGAACACGCCGCGCTACAACATCATTTTGACGACATGGATCAGCAGCTCGAAGCCTCCACTTTAGGAATGTGGGCGTTTCTGATTACGGAAGTGCTCTTCTTCGGCGGGCTCTTTGCAGGATATTTGATTTACCGCACCAAATTTCCCGAGGCTTTCGATTTGGGGAGCCACGAGCTTGATATTAAATTTGGCGCAATCAACACCGCTGTTCTGATTGGCAGCAGTTTGACGATGGTGCTTGCAGTCTATTTCGCCCAGCTTGGCCAGCGCATGAAAATCGTTTTTTTCCTGTTTGCCACGTTGGTTCTTGGCGGCACTTTTCTTGGCATTAAAGCCGTTGAGTACTCGCATAAAATACATGATGGTCTTCTACCCGGTCCGGGTTTTACGTTCGATAGTCCAATTGCCGATCAAGTGCGAATATTCTTTTCATTTTATTTTGCCATGACCGGGTTGCACGCGTTTCACATGATCATTGGCGCAGGTTTGCTGAGCTGGCTTATGTACAACGCCTGGCAAGGGAAGTATGATTCTTCATACAACACGCCGGTTGAGCTGGTTGGTCTTTATTGGCACTTTGTCGATATTGTTTGGATTTTTCTGTTTCCGCTGCTTTATTTAATAGGAAGGAACTGATGTCTCAGCATATTGTCCCGATGAGGGTCTACTTCGTAATTTTCTTCTCGTTGCTTATCCTAACGGCAGTCACTGTTTGGGTGGCATTTTTTGATCTCGGCGCTGTGAACGATGCGGTGGCCCTTGGCATCGCTACTACCAAAGCGATGCTGGTGATTCTTTATTTTATGCACGTTCGGTACAGCAGCAAATTGACCTGGATATTTGCTGCTACGGGTTTCCTCTTTCTAATTATCCTGCTTGCCTTTACCCTGAGCGATGTGCTCACCCGTGATTGGATACCTGTGTCTGCTGGGTGGGGTGGCGGGGCACAGTAGAATTTCTTTGTTGTTTCGAGCATTATCCAGCATCCGCATCCAGCATCCCGCATCCAGCATCCCGCATCAAGCATCCAGCATCAAAAACAAAGCGTCGGTCCTTCAAATATTTGCCCCTTAGGCAAGAAATTTACTTCTTAAGCGCCTAATTCCTCTCTATCCTTAAAACTTTCAACCCGCCGCTGCCATTTGCAACAAAAAGCAAATCATCAACCGTTGCAACGAAATTCGTTGAGCCGGCGAATTTGACACTTCCTATTTCTTCGAATCCATTTTCTGAGACAAAGAGAACACTTAAACCATCGCTGCCGTTGGCCATGAAAGCCAGCTCAAGGTTGATCGAAATTGCATTGCAATGACCTCCCTCGGGGGGTGGAAATCCTTGCAGAGTCTCTTTCTTTAAATCATACATCATCACGCCGCAGTCCCACGCAGAAAGATAAATCATGTCTCTGACGACCTGAATTTCTGCTTTAGCTTTGTAAAAATTCGGACAGCCGAGAGGGATAGTTTTCAAAAATTCGCGGCTTGGGCGGTCAAATAAATGTAAATTTGTTCCGGTCCCTTCCATGACTACAAAATATTCTTTGTTTTTATCAATCGCTTTAGCTGCATCAATTTTGATTTCTTTTGAGAGGGTTAGACCGTTTTCATGTAGGTCGAAAATTGATAAAGTGCCATCAGTGGTTCCTGTGGTAACAAAAATAGCATCATCGAAGCAAGCCAGGTCGTTGGCATTAAAGCTCGGCAGGTCCACCCGTTCGGACAGATCAGTCAGGTGGTAATCATCCAAAGTGATGACTTCAAGAACCGCCGGGGTTTTAAAATTTGAGTTATGGTCACTATCCGTAGCGCCGCCGAGGTAAAGCCTATCATTCCAGGCAATGGCAAGGGTGATGTCTGTGTCGCGAAAGAGCGCCAGCGATCTGCTCACCGGCCGGTCTGCTGTTATGAGGCCAATAATTTCAACGCCGCCGCGAAATTCGTTGTTTCGTGTGCTGTAGGAAACATATGCATGATCATCATTGAGAGTCACGTGGTTTGCCTGTAATTTGTGGCCGTCAATTTCCGGGGGCTCTACTTCTGCCAATAGAATTAATTTGGTGTGCGTACGTTTTGAAGCGCCTGCTTTGCTTAACGAACCTGGAGAGTCTAACGGGATTTCCTGGTTGAAGTATTTGATTCTGCTGTTCAAAATCTCAACGTCATTTTCGAGAACAATGCGTTCTGCTTCAGATGGATCTAACACTTGTTTGCCGCAAACCGTCATCAGCAAGGTAAACCCAATTAAGCTTATTGTTCGTGCAAAGTTTTTTGATTTTAAAATCGTCATAAGTGTTCCCTCTTTCTTTTTGATTACGGGTTTTTTAGGGCCGTTCCGGCTCCTCGCCCGGAAAAGCGGGTCTCGCCCGTGGCATAAAGTACCATTTGTTTGATAAAAATTATCTCCGCTTAACTATCCAGCGGGGCGAGGGATCCTCCACGGGCTCCAGGCGCCTCGTCCCGACTTCGTTATTATAAAAAGTTTAAGCAAACGTCGGGACGGGGTCACCCTCCGCATGCAGGGGGATTTAACCGTAGGGCACGGTCGCGACCGTGCCCTACCCCGGATTGGCAAAACAACTACCATACTCGTTCCCACCCTCCGTGTCATCTCGCTGATGTAGGGAGCGCGTATATGCGTTCCCTATCGAACTATTTCGCTATTCTAAAAAATAAGAAATCTTTATTCAGAATCTTTATGTTTTTTCTGCGGCAATTCAATTCTGTGATCAAAGTTTTTGAAAGTTGACCAGCCGGGCTGTTTTAGAATCCGAAATTCGGAACCCATTTCTTTTTCAACAGGATTTTGACCCTGGTTTCGAGAATTCGGTCCCATGACGGGAAATCTGCTGGAACGATTTCGGCGATTAACGAACGCTTGATCGCCCCAAACCTGTTCTCGATTTCGGATGCCCGGGATATCGCAGTTGGATAAATTTTCCGGATGATTCCATCCGACTTTTCGCCGTTTTCAAAATAGACTTTGACCAAATCCCCATCGTGAATGGATTTTTCAAATGCGCTTGAAAAATAAGCTTTCACAAAAGTCTTGTTAGCATTTATAATTTTAATGATCGGTTCGCCGGCCCTGACTACCTCACCCTTTTGTTTATAAATAGTCGACACCAGCCCGGCTTTTGGAGCGTATAGAACTCTTTCTCCGACAACTCCGCGGCCGCTTGGATCTATATACATTTGGCTCCGGTAAGATTTCAGTTTTTTAGAAGTTGCTCCAAATGTAATCTGCAGAGCTGATAAATCGTATTCAGCTCGGTTTAGTTTGTCCTCGAGGGTTAATAGTTGTGATCGGGTGATGGCGTCGATTGCGATGAGTTCTTTTGCGCGCCGGTATTCACTTTTCAATAGACTGATATTTTCTTTTTTTTGAAAAATATTTTGTTTGATCAGTTCGAATTTGCCCGTGAGGTCGATGATTTTTCTTTCAGTTTCATAGTCGCCAGCGTAGAGTTCGGTTTGGATGTGGTTGGCAAAAATTACGCTGCCAAATTGCACGAGCGACTGACCTTCCACAACCCGGTCATTTATGCTGCATTTTATTTCGTGAATCCGGCCCGTCGTTCTGGCCTCAACGAAAGTCGTTTCCGCTTTCAGAAATCCCGTTCCTTTCATGAAAAACAGACGTTCGTATGCCCATTGAACTGCTGTGAGACCAATGAGAAGCAGCAGCATGAAATAAACGTACTTGCCCCAGCTAATGCGCTTTTTCTCTACTTCGTTGGCTTTTATAACGCTGCTTGCTCTTTTGCGAAGTCTTTTAGAGCGCATTTCTCTTTTCGATTAAATTACGGTAATGGTGAAAATCGTGGATCGCAAATCCTGCATATGATTTTTCCAGACTGACTTTATCACCTACGTTTTTGATTAAATTTTCCAGCATTTCTTTTTCACTAAACTCTTTGGCATTGAGTCCGATAACAACCCGTTTTCCCATTCTATTTGCCAAAGCGAAAATATTCTCCACTGACTTCATAACTTTTTCTGCGGTAAGTCTCTCGTATGCCATTATCGTCATAGTGTCAGCGTTCTGAACAATTTTTTCCAGGGCGGTTTTGTCTATTTTGTGATAGAATGTGGGAATGTCGATCTCGAGAGGAAGTCTTTGCTTGCCACGCGAAGTGAGATTGTTGGCAAGTTTTATGGTTTCGGCCAGGTTGTTGAGGAGAAATTTCTTATAGATCCCCCACTCCGCTAAAGTGTGCGGTTCGATGTCTAAATGAATGGCGTCGAATCGAGCCGGGTCTATGGTGTTGTCATTATAGTCAAGTACGAATCGAAGTCTTCTCAGCATTTTTTGCCGGTTCTTTTCGTAGACCCAGGTCGGCTCGCCCATCAGAGCGGCTGCTTTGATACCGGCATGATGAAGATGAGCGATGAAAGTTTGCAGGTCGGAAGATTGCTCAATTGAGGAAACAACTTTCTTGTTAATTGAAACAAAGACTTTGTTGATGCCAGTGCTTTTGCAAAAAGCTATGAACCTTGCCCTTGGTTCTCCTTTAAGAACTTCAGAGGTGTTCCAAAGCCAAATTCCTTTAGTTTGTTGATTCATTGCAACTTCGCGGTTTTTTGCAAGGTGGTAAGCAAAATTTTTCGGCTGCGTCATGCCGGCTAAATAAATGAGCTCATAATAAAATTGATCCCGCTCATATTTGAAACAGATTCTATCTAATTTTTTGGCTGCTATTTGCGCTTCAAGCTCAAGCAGGGTTACCGGATCGAGTTTTAAGTTTCTCAGCTCGTTGGCATGTCTTGATTCTTGAATGCGGGTTTTTTCGTTGAGTAAGTCCAGAATATCGCTCGAGTTTTTTATTTGCACGTCCAGTAATTGGTATTTATGCAACACAGAAATAACTTTTTGTTTGAGTTCGAAAGCTTCATGTTCAGCAGCCAGTTTTGACGCGTTGCTTTCGTATTTGTACTGATTGTGCTTATTCGTTCTAACGCTTTTGAACCAAAGCGGAATCGAAAAATTGACGCCAACCTCAGGACCGGTGTGTAATTTGTTGAATTTATCTCCGCGAATTCGCAGACCCAAATAGGGAGAGAAAGTAACGTTGTCATACATGGAACCGTCCGCCCGTATGTCTGCTAACCTTGCTTTGGCCTGGTTGAGCTTAAACCCATCGCTGTTTTTAACGGCCACTGCGAGCAGTTTTGCCTCACGAATCGGGACATGTCGCAACTCGGTCTCATTCCATTCAATATCGTAGCGGGTGAGCTGAAAGAATTCGGCGAGGACGTCTTTCTGTTTTTTAATTTGGGTTTGATAATAAGCGTGCAGTCCTCTGACATTAATTCGTTCTTTTTCGATTTCCAATACTTCTGTCAAGAGTTCTTCTTGTTCCTCATATCTGCTTCTTTTTATTTTAATGATTTTTTCGTAGGTGTTAATAAGCCTTTTATAATAAAAAATACGCGAGTGATTTTGTAGAATCTCAATATAAGCCTTTCTGAACTTCAGAAAGGAAAACCGTTTACTGCTTTGCAACTGCGATGCTATAATATCTAATTCAGCGTTGATGCCGTCAATTTTGTTTGACCTGACCTTAGTTAGTTTGACCAGGTCTTGACTTAAACGCAACGTCAGAAAATGTTTTCTGCCAAAGTCTTCTTCAGCCAGGTTTAAGCCATCTCCAAAGAATCTGTAACTTGTACTGAGTTTTGGCAGATACTGAGCTTTAGCGGCAGATCGTCTGCTTTCCATGGCCTGCATTTTTTGCATGATGGCCGCAACTGCATAATCGTGTTGCAGGAGTAACTTTTCCAAATCTTGGAAGGTGTGATTTTTCTGAAATGCGATGACCGGGCAGTTCGCGGCAGCGCAAAAGCTAATGAAGAGCAGAAAAAGCCTGGGCAAATTCTTGTTTACCATCTGATCATCCTTTCTCGAACTTTAATGGGAGCAAACTGATCACGATATGAATAATGAAAAAACAATTCTTGAAGATAGGACCCAATGCGGACGAACTTTAGAATCAGCTTGTAAGGATTGAATATCAGCAGATAAAAGATGAGCTTTAAATCTCTGGCACTTTGGTTGAGGTAGGCGGCGATAAATAACTCTACCACTTCGGCACTGAAATACAAGCAGAAATTTATGAAAAGCAACACCGGTAGAATCTGGGTGAAATTGAGCGCGAGGTCTATTAGATAAAAAACTGCAATTGATGAAATGACGGCGCTGAAGAATAACGAATCGATAAATGTAATCAGATCAATGAATTTGAAATTTTTGGAGAATGGATTAAAAACGTCTTTGTGTTTTCGAAGACGGTTTTTGACCAAATTTCGATCCCAACGCGACCGCTGCCGAACTAAGCTCATTAGTTTATCAGGAACATTCGTTAAACAGACCGCATTCGGTTGAAACACAATTTGGTAACCTTTCTTTCTAACCCGAATTGCGAGATCCGAATCATTACCCGGACCGGGCTCGTGGCCACCCATTGTTTCAAGAGAAATGAGTTCCCGTCTAAACCCGCCAAAAGCGCCGGAAATAATGGGAAGAATTCCAAAACGGGAACGAATTCTCCGGCCAATTGAAATTGTAAACAGGTATTCGATTTGCTGGAGATTTGTTAAGACATTAAGGTTACCATTTCGGACGCGCAAATTGCCGGAGACTCCGCCAACCGTTGGATCCGCGAATGTTTTCATCAATTCATAAATTGAATGTCTGTCAAAAGTTGTATCAGAGTCAACAAATACCACGAATTCACCCTTCGCAAATTTAAGCCCGTAATTCAGCGCTGCGGATTTACCGGCTCGGGTTGAAAATCGCAGCGAAGTGATGTTTTCCTGCTTGGCGAGTTGTTGGCAGATCTTATGAGTATCGTCCGTTGAGCCGTCGTCCACGATAATGAGCTGAAGATTTGTGTAGCTTTGTTCCTGCAAGGATCGAATCGTCCAGGCGATGGTGTCCTGCTCATTGAGAACGGGAATAATTATAGAGATCAGTGGAGGATTGTGCCGCAATTGCAAAATAAAACCATCATCCGCTTCAGCTTTATTATTGCTGAACAGGGTGTCGAAAAAAATATAGAGATCACTCAGAAAATATCGCGGCAGATCGAAAATCAGGAAAAACCAGAAAACGCGAACAAACCCTGGGAAGTCCAGGCTTAATAAGTAACTAATTGTATCTGTAACTAAATCCGGGATCAATTCAATTTCTCCCAAATTCCCTCCATGCTGTCATCTTGCGCTGCCAGATCGAACAGGTCATAATCTATTTTAATCTTAGTGATTGCGATTTGGTCAATACTGGTCTTCAATCTGCTAAAAGCAATCTTGGCATTCGCAGTGTCGGTGTTGGTGAAAATCACCAATATTTCGCCGCTTCTCGAATCAGTAAATAGATCGGTTGTTCGAAATGTTTGATTGATGACTGCGGCAAAATCGTTTTTGAATTTTCTTGATGTTGGGATCTCACCGGCGCTTCCTAAATTGAACTTGGATAAAGTGGACTTGTATTTGTAGCGACGACAGCGGAAGACCTCGATGCGAAGCATCTCCATAAACACCTCGCGTTTGTAGAAACCAACTTCCTTTTTCAAGATATTGATAAGACCGGAACCCGGGAGCACGCCTTCTTCAGCAGCCCTAATCCCGTCTTGCGAAAGTGTATATTTATTTATCCGTTTGATCGGCATGTTTTCCGGCGGAAACGTTTTCGCGCAAGCGAGACAATAACAAGAAAGCAGCGGCTCGGAAAAATTTTGGTTGCAGTCGTTGCACCACATCACTTCTGAGGGCTTATCATAATCAACCCCGATATGTCGCAGCTCGCGGCTGCACTTGGGACAAGTTAAATTGAGTCCATGCCGAAACTCAGAATCCCTGCCGATGTAAGCGCACCTGAAGTGGTGAATGGTCGTCTCTTCACTGATATTTAAAGAACGGCAGTGCGGGCAGATCTCCCGGAAGTTGATTTGAGTGTGTTCGCAGAACGGGCAAATGTTGACTTTGTCGATCAACTTTGAGGTCAAGAGTTGGCTTTCTTCCAGCTCTTCTAAAAATGCGACTTCTTCTCCGGATTTGACATTGAATAAAATCTGTGCAGTTGGGAATGAATAACCAACGGAAGACAGGTGGTTTCGCGTGGGAATCAGGATCCCGGATTCACGGGTGTAAAGGTGTCTTAAAATAAGGAGTTTTTTCAATCCGGTGTCACCAATCGAATTCGGTACCGCGATCAAATCCTGCACGTTTGACGCAACCTTGAGAAGCTCTTTTACTTTTACACCGAAGTCTGATTGTAAAACAGGCCAGGTCAGGTTCAGGTCGACGAGTTCTGTAAAATTATCCGGAGCCTGTTCGTAGACGGCGAGAATTGGCTTGAGGAAATGCTTTGGTTCAGAACGAAGCTGCTTCATTTTATCGCTGCCCCAAGTAGCATCTTTTATATAAAGAATAGTTAAATCTGCCAGATCTAATTCTTCAGTGAGAGTTAACTGATTAAATTCATTTGATTCTAATTTTAAATCTTCACAAAATCCTTGTAGTGCCTTGAAGATACGATCTGTTTCTTGCGGCATCAGAAATAGATGTATCCTCGTGTCAAGTTCAATTCTGTTTATACCACTTGCCGTGACTGTGGTCACGTTCTTTTCTTCGGAGATCAACATTTTGTCACTGGTTGAAAATCTTATTAACTCGAAAACTCGAAACTAACAACGTGTTGTCCTTTTAACTCGCGTTAAAACGCATAGTTATACATCTCTATTTCGACTTTTTGTTTACATTAGTTAACATGCGGGCTGAATTGTTGCACTAATTTAAAAAGAAGCTGAGGCTAAGGCGAAGTCACAAACTGCCGATAAATAAATAGCGAATGAAACTTGAATCAGAAGAGGATGTATGGCCGGGAAACTATTGATTGGCGAGCTTCTAATAAATGAAGGACTCATTACCAAGGAGCAGTTAAAAAAGGTTCTTGATCTCAAAAAAGAACAAAAGCTTTATGCCCCGTTAGGCGAGGAATGTGTCAATCAAGGTTTTGTCTCGCGGCAGGATCTTGCCAAGGTTCTGCGAAAGTACCATAAAAGCATTCCGCTTGGGGAATTGCTGCTCAATATGCAGGTTATCACGCAAGAGCATCTCCAACGTGCTCTTGAAGAACAACAGTCTTCAAAGAAAAAACTGGGCGAAATTTTGATCGATCTTGGTTTTTTGAATGAGACGGTTTTAGTGGACGCCTTAAGTGTCCAGTTGGGCATTCCAAAAATCCTGCCTGCCATTAGTTTGATCGATAAAAAACTGCTTAAGAAATTTAACCCGGAGTTTCTTCATAAACATCAGTTTATTCCGGCTTTTCAGGAAAAGAATGATTTAACAGTGATAATGGCCGATCCGCTTGATGAAGAAACAATCCGTTTCCTGACAGAGATTTTGAAATGTAAAATTATTCCGGCCATTGCCCCGTCATCTGAAATTCGCAAAACCATAAGGCTATATAATCAAAAAGTTGAAATCGGTCAGGAGTTGGAATCCCTTGAACCGGAGAATGATTTGGTCATTGGCGACGGTGATTTCATTAAGAGCAAAGACGACAATATTATTGAAATTGTTAACTTCATTATTTCAAATGCGATTCTTGACCGCGCGACCGATATTCATATTGAGCCTCAGGATAAGCTGCTGCGAGTCAGGTATCGCATCGACGGAATATTACATCACAAAACCGATTTGCCAAATTCCGTGACGCCGAAACTCATTAGCCGTATCAAGGCACTTTGCGGCCTGGATATTGCGGAGAAGAGAAGACACCAGGATGGCCGGATTCGGGCGCGGATCATGAGTAAAGAGTATGACCTCAGGGTTTCTACTTATGCGGCTATCTGGGGTGAAAACCTCGTGATCCGGGTTCAAAGCCGACAGAGTGAGTTTGTTGATATTAATAAGATTGGCTTTTCACCCGCGAATCTAAAAAAATATTTAGACATGTTAGTGCATCCTTCCGGGATTATTTTGGTAACCGGTCCGACTGGAAGCGGCAAAAGCACGACCCTTTATGCCTCTCTAAATTATTTGAACGATATGGATCGCGTGATTGTTACCATTGAAGACCCCGTTGAATATACCATCGAAGGAGTTATTCAGGCAAACGTCTCTCCGAAGCTTGGGATGAATTATGTCAAAAGTTTAAGAGCCATGATGCGGCAGGATCCGGATGTTTTGATGATAGGCGAAATTCGCGATCAGGAAGCAGCTGAGGCGGTCATCCAGGCGTCCCTAACCGGCCATAAAGTTTTGAGTACATTTCACACTGAAGATGCCAGCGGGGCACTTTTGCGGTTAATGGACATGGGTATTGAGACCTTCTTGATTTCATCAACATTGGTTTCAGTGGTTGCTCAGAGATTACTTCGTCTTTTGTGTGACCGCTGTAAAGAGGAAGATAGACCCGACATTAAAACTCTGGCTTTTTTTAACAGTCTTAAAAAGGACAACCTGAATCGGTATCGATTCTTTCAGCCGAAAGGGTGTGTACACTGTAATCACAGCGGCTTCAAAGGGATGACCGCGATTCATGAAGTTTTATTGGTCAACGATGCTATTCGGGACGCAATTCTTAAACGGAGTACCTCTTCCGAGATCAAAAAAATCGCCCGTAAACATTCCGGATTAATTACCATGACCGAGGATGGGTTCTATAAAGCGCTCAAAGGTTTGACGACTTTGGAAGAAGTGATTCGTGTCGTCTACCGGGATGACAGTGCTGGTCTGATGCCGCTTTCTATTGAGGAGCTGATTAAAGGCAGTGAAGGCTCGCATGCAATTAGCTCAGCGGAGATTAATGTCGTGGAGGCTGAAAACCCCCAATCTCCGGTTGAGGCAATAAAGAGTCAGGGTTAGAGGCGCCTCACATATCCCACCATTTTTATCTGTTTCGTTTTAACCTTTCGTTATGACGCTTTCCAGCAGTCTCAGCACGGGGAATTAGATGTACACCGTGCCACAGGCGACTGTGTTATTCAAAATGGAAGAACCTTGAATTTGTATTGCTTGCATTTTCAAATGGTATTCTTTAAATTGATTTTACTTTTCTTTGGATATTTTTTTTAGAAGGAGCAAGAAAAATGAGCAGTCGTATTGAAAAAGATACCATGGGAACCATCGAGGTTGCTGCGGATAAATACTGGGGTGCGCAAACCCAACGCTCGCTGCAAAATTTTAAAATCGGCGGACAAAAAATGCCCATCGAAATCATCCATGCGTTTGCGATTTTGAAAAAAGCGGCGGCCTTAACGAACTTTGAAAGCGATGTTTTGCCGAAAGAAAAAGCCGATGTGATTGCCGAAGTCTGTGATGAAATCGCAGCGGGCAAACACGATGAACACTTCCCGCTTGTCGTCTGGCAAACCGGCTCCGGAACCCAGTCCAATATGAATGTCAACGAAGTTGTTTCAAATCGAGCTATCGAAATTCTGGGTGGTGAAATCGGCTCCCAAAAACCGATTCACCCGAACGATGATGTCAATAAATCACAGTCTTCTAATGACACTTTCCCGACGGCAATGCACATTGCCGTTTATAAACTGCTGGTCGAAAATACCATTCCAAAAGTTAAAAAACTTCAGGAGACGCTAGCTTCTAAAGCGAAAGATTTTATGTCAATTGTCAAGATTGGCCGGACCCATTTAATGGATGCCACGCCGTTGACTTTAGGACAGGAGTTCTCTGGGTACGCGTCGCAATTGTCGCACGGCCTTAAAGCGATTAAGAATAGTCTGCCTCATTTATCCGAGCTGGCTTTGGGCGGCACAGCGGTCGGAACCGGCATTAATACGCCACCCGGCTTTGCTGACAAAGTCGCAAAGAGGATTGCTGAACTGACCGGACTGCCTTTTGTCTCCGCGGAAAACAAATTCGAATCCCTCGCAGCTCACGATGCTGTCGTTGAGGCTTCCGGCGCGTTAAAAACAGTCGCAGTAAGTTTGATGAAAATCGCCAACGACATCCGGCTGCTGGCCTCCGGCCCCAGGTGTGGTATTGGCGAGATTCATATTCCGGCAAACGAACCCGGCTCGTCAATTATGCCCGGGAAAGTGAACCCAACCCAGGCTGAAGCCATGACTATGGTCTGTGCCCAGGTTACCGGAAATGACCTGGCAATAAGTATCGGCGGCATGACCGGCCATTTCGAATTGAATGTCTTCAAACCGATGATGATTTACAACTTGCTCATGTCCGCCAGGCTGATTGGCGACACCTGCGATTCGTTTAATGATAATTGCGCCGTTGGCATTGAGCCGAATCACGAGGCCATCAAAAGGAATCTCGAGAATTCGCTCATGCTGGTGACCGCTTTGAACCCGGTTGTTGGCTATGATAAGGCCGCGGAAATTGCCAAGAAGGCGCATAAAGAAGGCTCTACTTTGCGGGAGGCTGCAATTAGCCTTGGTCACTTGACGGGGGAGGAGTTTGATAAACACGTGGTGCCGGAAAAGATGGTCGGCGACTTGCCGAAGGAATCATTTTCTTAGAATAGGATCTGCTCTATGATTAAATTGCGTGGCGCGCTAATTTTGTTCTTGTTGCTGTTAGTTGTCTTCAGGCTCTCCAGCTGTGCTACTCAAAAACCAAAACTTGTTTTGTTCATTTCAATCGATCAGTTGCGTTATGATTACTTGACTCGCTTTTCAAAATATTTTGGCGATAACGGTTTCAATCTTTTTTTTAAAGACGGGGCTAACTTTACCAATGCTCAATTCAAGCACTCAGTGACAAAAACATCCGCGGGGCATGCGGTTATTTCAACAGGTACTCATGCAAATGTTAACGGCGTTATTGCCAATCGATGGTATGATCGGCAGCAAAAGAGTTCGGTGTCTTCGGTTGGTGATGATTCTTTCAGTTTGATTGCTTCTGACAGAGACGGTAGATCACCCCATTATCTTCTTGCTGCCACAATCGGCGATGAGTTGAAAAAATCCAAGGGCGAAAAATCTAAAGTAGTATCAATTTCGTATAAATCTACCTCAGCAATCTTAATGGGCGGCAAAGACGCAGATGCGGTCTATTGGTTTGTCGATTCACTTTTCACGACCTCGAAATACTATTTGGATGAATTACCGAATTGGGTGAAAGATTTTAATTCATCCGGTAGAATCAAATCTTATTTCGGCAAAACCTGGGACCGGATCTTAAGCGATAGTGTTTATAACATCCAGGGTCCCGATGATGTTGAGTTTGTAGAAGACGTAGCAGGTTTAGGACGAACCTTTCCTCACACCGTCGATGGTGGAAAAAGTTCAATTACTGAAAGTTATTTTCACGCTTTTCGGATCAGTCCATTTGGAAGTGAAGTCCTGGAAGAGTTTGTAGAGCAAGTAATCGTGCATGAAGAGCTCGGACAACGAGACGCTGTAGATATCTTGTGGGTGGGTTTTTCTTCAAATGATTGGATTGGCCATATTTATGGACCTGACAGTCCTGAGGTCATGGATATGGTTATTCGCACCGATCGTGTTCTGGAAAAGTTGTTTGATTTTGTAGATGAAAAGATCGGCCTGAATCAATGTACAATCGTTCTCACCTCAGATCATGGTATTCCTGCCCTCCCCGAATTAATTGCTAACAAAAATAACGACACGAGTCCAGGCAGGATAAATCGTGCAATGGTGATCGAAGTGATTGACGGGGCCTTGTCTGAAAAATTTGGTTTACTCGCGTCGGCAGAATCCTGGGTCAGCTACGTCAGTGCCTCGAATATTTATTTGAACCGCATTGCACTGCAGGAAAAATCACTCTCGGTTTCGGAAGCAGAGCAGATTGTTATACCAGCGCTATCTGACATGGGATGCTTTCAAGCCCTTTACACTCATTCACAGCTTGAAAATGGCGACATTGAGGGAGAGTTAGGAGAAAAAGCGTTACTCAGTTTTTTCCCCGGGCGTTCGGGGGATGTCTTTTTTCAGCTTAAAGAAAATTGGCTCTTCCATGGCCCGACAGGAACAAATCATGGGTCACCTTGGAAATATAACGTCCATGTACCTTTGCTTTTTTATGGATCCGGGATTAAGCCTGGTGTTTATGAAGAAGCGGTAAGCATTGCTGATGTCGCGCCAACAGTCGCGCAAATTATAAAAGTGGCTATGTCCGGGGAGGTGCAGGGTAGGGTTTTGGATGTAGCGCTTAAGTAAATCTTATAATTTTCTTTTTTAACGTCAGTTCGATGTCAGGCATAAAATGAGGATCGACGACCAAAAACGACCCGCCCAATGTTCATTTCTGCGGATTGCATCAGGCTGTTGCAAATAAGACTTAAGCCACGGATTGACACGGATTTCCACTGATTATCTGAATATTATTCAGGAAAGGTCGTTTTCGTCAAACAATCTGTGAGAATCCGTGAATTGGTAAAAAGATGAATTTGCAACAGCCTGAGATTGCAGGCAGGAACCTTTTCGTTATTACAACTAGATTCCGGCGCCGGAATGACGGTATATGTAAGTCTTCCGTCTTTGATTTCTTATATCGAACTCAGGTTTTTTTAATACACCTCAACCCGCTATAGCGATTGGTTCAAAAATTTTTTTGCTTCAATAAACCTTATTTCGTATCTTGTTTTACTCAAAAGAGGAGGAAAGATATTTTGAATTTCAAGGCATTCATCGCACTCTTCACAGCGGCGGTTTTCTTAACCTGTAACCCATTCATATTTGCCCAAGCTTTTCTAGATGATGATTCCAAGAATAATATAGACCCAACCTCTCCCTTGGTTACAGCAATGAAGGTAGCAATTCCCCCAGTCCTTGATGGCGAAATTCTCAATGATACGGTCTGGGAAGCTGCCAAACCGGTAACCGGTTTCTGGCAGACCACGCCAGATCAAGGCCAGGCCGCTTCGGAAAAAACCGAAGTGCGTATTATCTACACCAACCGCACTCTTTATTTCGGTGTGGTTTGTTATGATCGCGAACCACAGCGCATAATTGTTTCAGACAGCCGCCGCGATGCTTCTCTTGAGGAGACGGATAGTTTTCAACTTATTCTGGATACTTACCATGATAAACAAAATGGTTTTTTGTTCGGTACCAATCCAGCCGGCATCGAATATGATGCCCAGGTTACCAATGAGGGCCAGGGCAGATTTGGCGGCGGGCGTCAGCGGCGCGGAGCCGTCAGCGGATTCAATCTTAATTGGGACGCGTCATGGGAAGTGAAAACCAAAATTTCGGAGATTGGCTGGAGCGCTGAATTTGCCATTCCGTTCAAAACTTTGCGATTTTCCAAAAAGGACTCCCAGACCTGGGGCGTCAATTTCCAACGAAATATTCGCCGGCGAAACGAACAGTCGTACTGGGTAAAATTGGGTCGACAATACAATATTCAAAAGATTTCACTGGCGGGTACACTGTCCGGATTGGAAAATATACGTCAAAATAATTTAAAAATAATTCCTTACACGCTTGGCCAAGCCAGCCGTAATTTTCAAAACCCGCTTGAACAAGAGACTCAACGAGATCTGGATGCAGGAATCGATCTAAAATATAGTGTGACACCAGGCCTGACTTTAGATGCGACCTACAATACCGATTTCGCCCAGGTCGAGGTCGATGAGCAGCAAATAAACCTCGGTCGCTTCAATCTCTTTTTTCCGGAAAAACGTCCGTTCTTTCTTGAGAATGCCGGATTTTTTTCCGTGGGCAGTCCGGGCGAAGTGGAACTGTTTTTCAGCCGGCGCATCGGTATAGCTTCAGGAGGGTTCCCGGTGCCGATTCTGGCAGGCGGCCGCCTGTCCGGCAAAGCGGCTGGATTAAATGTTGGCCTTCTGAATATGCAGACCGAATCATTTGTCGGGCAAATTGTTGATGGTGGAACCGTTGAATTTGATTCGGTGCAGTCCAACAATTTTACTGTCGTTCGAATCAATAAAGAATTACCGAACCGCTCTGCAATTGGCGCACTATTTGTTAATCGCCAGGGGAGTGGCCGGTATTCCGAAGGAGATGATTATAATCGTACTTTTGCCCTCGACGGCAGATGGGGAATTGGCAAATATGGCCAGCTTTCCGGATTTGCGGCGCAAACCGCTACACCGGATGTAGAAGAAGATGAATATGCCTTCAGGTTTGCAGCGCAATATAACTCCGAAGCCTGGATTCTTCTGGCTGGCTACACACAAGTTAGTGAAGCGTTTAATCCGGAAGTGGGCTTTTTACAAAGAAGTGGCTTTCGTAAGCCCAATTTTACGATTTTTAACACAACACGCCCAAAAGATTTTCTTGGTTTGCTCGAAATGCGGCCGCACGTTTCATACCAGGGCTTCTGGGATTTTGACGGATTTCAGGAGTCGGGACGATGGCACATAGATAACCATTTGGAATGGAAAAATGGCTATGAATTCCATACAGCTGTTAACCTCACTAAAGAAGGAATTCATCCACTTGAAATTGAACCGGTCATAATTGATGGAATGACCGTCGGACTCGACACGGTAAACGCTGTCGAAATTCAGGATGTCTTTATACCGCCTGGCACTTACGATCACGCAGAGGTTGCCCTGGTTGGGATTACCAATCGGGGGGCCTGGATAAGCTTTAGCATGCGTGCAACTATCGGTGGTTATTTTGGCGGGGACAGAATTTTCCTGAGTCCTTCCGCAAGATTTCGAATTGGCGAAGCTTTCAATGCCGAACTGAGTTTGCGTCATAATAACATTGATCTTCCTAACGGCAGCTTTGTTACAAACTTACTTAGGGCCCGTATTTCCTATTCGTTTACACCCCGTCTTTTTCTGCAAGGTTTGGTTCAATACAATGACAGCGCCGATATCTGGTCAAGCAATTTCCGGCTTGGCTGGCTGCAGTCTGCGAATACCGGTTTGTTTGTCGTTTACAATGATGTCCGCGAGCATGAAAATCGAATGTGGGGGACCCGATCGCGAAGTCTGATCGTCAAATACAGCCAGCTCTTTGATTTGCTGAATTAATTCGGCTTTGACTTCAGGACGGACCCTTCTTGGGTTGTCCAACCCTCCCTAAATTGAAACCTTCTCACTTTTACCGCATTATAAAAATAAGGTTCTTCTGAAAATAAGCCTCAGAAACGGAGGCATAACTTCAGTTTTTTGTTGGAGTAAAGATGTTAAACACCGCGGCACTGAATAACTCCGATTACTGAACATCTAAACCAATGGAATAAATTCAGACTACAGAAAATTTAAACGTCGCCGTTGACTTTTGAGCTTTTGAAGACATGAATAGATGAAGGCAAGACGACTCAAAGAACGGGTGAGAGATTTTTGAGTTGAATTAGCTCTTAATAAATAGGAGGTGACAATCATGAGAAGCAATCGAATTGATTATAGAAAAAGGTTAAAGCTGGGGGTTATCGGCGCCCTGGTATTTTGTCACGTTGCTTTTTTTGTGGCTCGGAAATTTGAATTTATCCCTGAAATAAAGCAAGACAATCGCCTGGAACAGGCAGGTCTTATCGTTCTTAATATTAAACCACCACCGCCGAAACCCAAACCGCAGGATCCACCGCCCCTTCCACCTGAACCGGTTGTTGCCAAAAAAAAAGTGCTTCCCAGGCCGGGACCCATTGTAGAGGTTGCTGACTCTGTCGAGGAAGTGCCAGAGCTTGCAGCGGCAACATCTCCTGCACCCATCCAAAGCGTTCCATTTACTCCCCGCGATAAAGAACCTGAACTGATTGGCGGGTTCACCTTAAACTATCCTGACTGGGCCCGTAAAGTGGGCATGGGGGGTACGGCTTATGTTTACGCCCGGATAAATATCGATGGGATAGTAACTGAGGTAATGATTTTCAAATCGTCTGGCTATGAAATTCTGGATGAAGCAGCACTTCGGACTGTGCAGCCATCCCGCTGGCAGCCAGCTTTGCAAGGCGACGAACCCGTGAGTGTTTGGGTCATGGTGCCGGTTAAATTTTTACTCCACAAGTAAACCAGAATATAAAACCTTGCAGGTTTCAAAAACCTGCAAGGTTTGGTAATCCTACTTCATCAACATGAGCTTCTTACTCAAAACAAATCCTTTTGACTCAAGCCGGTAGACATAAACTCCGCTTGCCACTTTGGCGCCGCGGGAATCGTTGGCATTCCAGACCACGTTGTGCTGACCCGCGTCAATGAAGCCGGAGTGCAAGGTCTGAATGAGCTGGCCGCGCATGTTGTAAATTGCCAGCGTGACTTCGCTCGCTTCCGGTACACCAAATGTAATCGTGGTGCTGGGGTTGAACGGGTTCGGATGGTTCTGTTCCAGAGCATAAGTTTTGGGAATTCCCGATGTGATCTCGTCGAGCACATCGCCCGAGCCGTCTTTGTAAAGAATAGCCTGTGTCGGGTTGACCAGGCCGGCTGCAATAGTCTGCTGAAGATTGACATCTTCGGCTAAATCTTTGGCCAGTTGGTCGTTGGAGCCATCTCCGTCCTCGATGAGCTCAGAGACATAGCTCATGACGTCGCCGGCGGTTTGGCCATCTGCCGTGACCACTTCGTATTGCCCCACTTTCAAGGACATGATATTCAACACCAGGGCTGCAAGCTGGGCTGTCGCCTTCGCTTCCATGCCGGCCTTGCCTTTAACGCTGAGTATGGCCTGCCAATCCTCGAAGTCGTCTGTGCCGTCGGTCGCGGCAGCGAAGATGCGGAAGTGCGGGTTGTAGCGCGTGCTCACCTCGTTGAGGTAGCTTTGCAAATTCGCTGCACTCTCCTGGGCATTGCCCTTTCCCTTTGATTTGAACGTCGAATTGATGCTTCCAGTACCCCTTACTGCGGGCGGTGTTCACCAGCACGATTTGGTTTAGCACAAAATTTCACTTCGTTTGCAACTCATGTTATTCAGATCACCTCCTCTTTGTTTTTTTCTCTAATAATCTTAGGTTCCTTTGACCCCTGTGGTCGAGCTGACGGTGTAACAAAGTCAGCTTCGAAGGTTTTTAATAAAACACTAAAGTTTGATATTAGTAACCAAGCACAATTTTTGAGGATTATAAGAGAATAAAAATCCCATTTTGAAACAGTTTATTAAAAAAATCGTTGTATTTCGGGGGTATTATGGTGCAAGCCCGCGGTTAGCTTGATTTTTTCTTTTCAGAATTGTATTATTTCCTGAGCCGGGATAAAGCCCGCGGGATAAATCCATCTAACGGGGCAAGCCGGAAATCCGAATCCAAAAAACCAAATCCCAAAGAATTTGATATCTCTGATACTAATTCGTGATTGAACGAAAAACTCTGGATATGGCCGTCCTTGCGCGGCGTTCCTTTGCTGGGAAACGCTGGCAAAGAGAGTAAAATCATGTTTTCGGTCCGCCACTAAATTTCAAAAAGGAGACTTGATGCAAACGTTTTTAGTTTCCGGCGCTGGTTCAGGTATAGGGCGTGCAATAGCCAACAAATTAGCGAGCGAGGATCAGAAAGTGATCTTGCTGGGCCGCATAGATGCAAAGCTGAAACAGACAAAAGAAAAACTGCAAAACCCGGCGCGCCATCAAGTTATCGTTGCTGATGTGTGTGACAAAAATGCCATTGGCAAGGGTTTAAGAGCTTGCGGGTTAACCCATCTTGATGGTGTCGTGGCAAATGCCGGTATCGGCGGCGAAAATATTTATGGCCCCACAGATCGCTGGGACAAAATTATCTCCATCAATCTAACCGGCACATATCTGCTGCTGAACGAATGCCTTCCTTATCTAAAGAAGCAGCCGCAGGGTTTCAAACATATCGTCATTATATCATCCATTTTAGCGCGCCTGGGGATTCCAAACTATTCAGCTTATTGTGCATCAAAAGCGGGACTGCTGGGTTTGATGCGATCCTGGGCGGCGCAGTACGCCCGGGACAAAATATTGGTCAACGCCATTTGCCCGGGCTGGGTAGAGACAGACATGGCCAAACAGGGGATTCAGGCTTATGCCGATACCGTCAATAAATCTTATGACCAGGCGCTGCAAGAACAGATGTCCATGGTTCCCCTGCAGAAAATGAGTCAACCCGAGGAGGTGGCAAATCTGGTCTATTTTCTGCTTGGAGAGGATCAAACTTCGTTTACCGGGCAGACATTGGATATCAATAACGGCGCTTTGATGCCGAATTGAACGAAGATTTAGCTTGTTTTGACGGTCAAATTTGCTTATTTTTTAAAGCATTTCTTAATGGGCCTATTGGTTACCGCAAACAGGGCTGTTGTTCTGAGCGCAAGTTGCAAAGCACTAAGATCTACCACGAATCAGCGAGCGCGAAGAATCTTAGTCTTGGAGCGGGAGATTCTTCGCACATCTACTAAGTTGCAGAGTATAAAAACATAGCGGTTTGTGCTCAGAATGACGCATAATTAGTTGCCCATTAATCTAAACCTTAAAGAAGTATGGAAATAAGTGGCATTTACAAGCAATAAAAAGATAGGAGTGATACATGAGTTTTGTAAATTTTAGCGACTTACCCGATGCGGCGCGGGTCTGGATTTTTGGCGCTGAAAAGCCTCTGGATAGCAGCCAGGTGCAAAAGCTGAGGGAGAATATGGGGCTTTTCCTTGAACAGTGGACAGCACACAAGAGAGAGCTGAACCCGAGCTGGGAGCTTCGTCACAATCAATTTATCGTAGTTGGCCTTGACGAAAGCATGTTGGCCGCATCCGGCTGCTCCATAGACAGCATGGTGCGCAATTTAAAAAACTTCGAATCCGCCATCGGCGCAAATATTGTCGGTACAAGTTTGAAAGTATTTTACCGGGATAAAAACGAGTCGATTCAATGTGTGGGCAGGGCTGAGTTCAAGCAGTTAGTGGAAAACGGAACGGTAAATGAGGCAACGGTGGTTTTTAACAACATGATTCAAACAGTAGCGGATTTGCGACAGAATAGATGGGAGATACCGATGCAGGAATCGTGGCACTTGCAGGCGTTTGCAGTTTTGGTTTGAGAAGTAGTGATCCTATCTAAAATGAAAAAACCCGGACCAAAGTTTGTCCGGGTTTGCTGTTTTAGCCCGCTTTTAACCAGGTTGCTCGCGAATCCTGCTGCCATTGCTGGCGACGCTCTTCATCGCGCTTTAATGAAAAAGCATAAGCTGCGCTTGCTACAGCAACCAGGGAAATAATCAATGTCATCATTTGTACTCCTACTAGAATTCTTTATTCTCTTATTTAGTTCTAATTACGTACTTCTATAAACGGGACTTCTGAATGAAAGTTGCTGGCTGCACGAACTTCTTGAATTTAGATTTTAAACTCACTATCTTGTCAAAATTTTGAAAATTTTATCTCAATTTGATTTATGATCAGGAGGAAAAAATATGGCGAAAGCAATTTGGAAAGGCCAAGTTCTGGCCGACAGCGAGGCAGTAGAAGAAGTCGAGGGGAATAAATACTTTCCACCTGATTCTGTAAATAGAGAATATTTCGAGGAAAGCAACACCCAAACCGAATGTCCCTGGAAAGGAACCGCTCAATACTACCACATCAAAGTTGATGGCGAAGTAAACGTCGACGCAGCCTGGTACTACCCGAGTCCGAAGGAAGCCGCCAGCAATATAAAAGGACACGTTGCATTTTGGCGCGGCGTTGAGATAGAATGAGCTAGTCAAATCAAATATTTATAATCCTTTGATAAGCCTAAACTAATGACATAAGGTAAAATGACATTGAGTCATTCAGTCATTCAGTCATTTGCCTCGGCGTCATTATGTCCTACAATACCCCACAGTAAACAGGAAACCAATGTAAATGACGCCCATGACAGTTGATAATTGCTCCAAAGAATAAAAGAATCCAGAACAGAGTTAACTTTAGAATTTAGCGATTAAAAAAAAGATGAAAGAGAAGCACATCAAAATAGAGAAAACTGCGAGATACTTTCAGTTAGGGGAAGCCACCAGCGTCATTAAACAGGTGTGGTTCGTATGTCACGGCTACGGTCAATTGGGCAGCTACTTTCTTAAACATTTTGAGTCATTAGACAATGGCGAAAGATTGATAGTGGCTCCCGAGGGTCTCTCACGTTTTTACCTGAATGGGTTTTACGGCCGCATTGGAGCTTCCTGGATGACCCGAGAAGGTCGGCTGAATGACATCAAAGATTATGTGCTCTATTTGGATGCAATCCATCAACAGGTTTTTGAAGGAGTGGATCGCTCGGCTGTAGACGTCTCGGTTTTGGGGTTTTCGCAAGGCACGGCCACCGCCAGCCGCTGGGCCGCTTTGGGCGATGTTAAAGTAGATCAGCTCATTCTCTGGGCCGGGTTGCTGCCTCCCGAACTTATCGAACAAAATAAACTCGAAATTTTCCAGAAATTGAAACTTATGTTGGTCGCCGGTGAGAATGATGAATATGCCAGCGCAGAAAAGATTCTTGAACAGGAGAATCACTTGAAGGAAAACTCGGTGCCTTATAAGTTGATCAAGTTCGCAGGTGGACACGAAATGGATTCGCAGGTGCTAAAACAAATCGCGGCAGGTTAACTCTAGACAATTAATCCGGAGGGAAAATGCTTTTTCTACGTTTATTCATTTTAGCGTTACTTCTTGCAGCGCCACTTCAAGCAGATTATCTTTATAAAACCCTTTTGCTCAGAGCTGCTCCGGGAAAACTTTTGAATTTAATAGAGCTTTATAAGAACAGAATGGATTTTTATGAAGCTGCCGGTGACGAAAAGCCTTTTATAATGCGCCACAGCCAGGGAGACCAATGGGATCTTTTGCTGCTTTTCCCCATAAAAAACTACCGTGATTATTACTCGCCTAGCCGCATCGAAAGTCGGGAAATGGCCGCTCGGGAAATCCAGGTAGATTTTGCGCAGAAATTCAAAGAATACGTCGCCTGGCACGAAGAAGTGGTTGTTCTTGGCGCCTCGCTCGCCGAAGTTCAAAAATCTTTTACCGGCATGCAGTTTTTTCATGTTGAGATGTTTATCGCCTTGCCAGGAAAACATGATGAACTTTATAAACAAAGGCAAATGGAGAATACTTACCTCGAAAAACTTGATCGCCCGCAGAACCTGATTTTTACTCATGACCAGGGTGCGGCCTGGGATATTTTTACAATTGGCTGCTACCGCGATCTCAAACACTTTGCCGAAAGCGCAGATATTGCGGAAGAAAAAGAAGAGGAAGCCGCACGTCACGCCGGATTTGAAGCAGCCAATCGCATCGGAACTTATTTACGAACACTGATACATCAGCACCACGATACGTTGGCTGTCGCGGTCAAGTAACACGCCTTCCTGTCAATTTCCAAATTAATTGTCTACTCCCGATTTTTTCGAATTCTTTTCATAAAAAAGTATTGCTTAATAGGCACTATCTGTATAACTTTATTATTTATTACTATTCTGTAACACTCGCCTGGTTTTTTGACTTTTGTAAGGATTTATTTGGCTAAGTCTTTATGCAAGAAGCTGTTTGCATAAGTGCAAATATTTGCATAGTAGATGGCTTTATTTATTTGGCTGTTTTTATATAGAATGTTGTTTATAAAACATTTAGAATAACATTAATGCATCAGGCACAATAGTTGCCAAAAAATTAACTTTAACTATAAAATCATTAAACACTTCACACTGACTAATCCTCAATTCTAAATTTAAATCTAAATCTATCATAAAAGGAGGTGGTGACAAATAACAGCAGTCGTATTTCCAGGGTGGATTACAAAACTTGTCGTTCGATTTTGATTCATTTTAATGTAAGAAGGGAAAAAAGATGAGAAAATTAAACATTCTAATTTTAACGCTTTTATTCAGTCTCTTCAGTATCGCCGCTCTGTTCGGGCAAGCGCTCGAAATATCCGGTACTGTGACTGAAAGTTTAACCGGGAATCCCCTTCCCGGCGCAAACATAGCGGTCAAGGGTACGAATTTAGGAACAGCATCCGACCGCGATGGAAACTTCAGCATGTCTTTGCCAAACTTTGGCGAGGCTACTTTAGTGGTTACTTTTATTGGCTATTTTAGTGAAGAAATTACCCTGACTCAGAGCACCAGTGATCTAAGTATTACAATGAAGGAAGATGTCCTTAAAGTATCTGAGATCGTGGTCACGGGTTTGGCGACTTCCGTAAAGAGGAGAAATTTAGCAAACTCAGTCGGCACCGTTTCTGCCAAAGAGTTGATTCCCGTTCCTGCCCAGACACTTGAACGGGCCCTCAATGGCAAGATAGCCGGCGTTACCGTCACCCAAAATACCGGGGCTCCGGGCGGTGGGATTAGCATAAATTTACGCGGTACTTCTACGATTACCGGTTCAACGCAACCTTTGTATGTGGTGGATGGCGTCATTATTAGTAACGCGGCCATCCAATCTGGCCTTGACTTAATAACCGATGCAACCGGAGCCGGAAGCGCCACGCCGCAAGGCCAGCCGACCAACCGTATCGCGGATCTCAACCCCAACGATATTGCCAATATCGAAGTTCTGAAAGGCGCCAGCGCGGCAGCTATTTATGGTTCCAAAGCCAGTAATGGCGTCGTCATCATTACTACCAAGAGTGGTGTTGCGGGCGAGACTCGTATTGATGTAACGCAGCAGATTGGTTTCACTAGCATTTTGAATAAAATCGGTGCTCGCAGATTTACGGCTGCTACGGCCGAAGCTCAATACGGCCAAAAGGGTCTCGATGCGTTTAATGCAAACGGCGGCAAATTTATCGACCAAGAAGACGTGCTGTTCGGTGAAACCGGGTTTCTTAGCGAAACCACTTTGAGTGTTCGCGGTGGTTCGGAAAGAACGCAGTTTTATATCAGCGGGCTCGTTCAAGATGAAGACGGTATCGTCAAGAATACCGGCTATCAAAAGTTTTCAGGGAGGGTGAATATCAACCACAAGATCAGTGACCGGCTCAAAATAGCCGCTTATACAACGTTTGCACGCACCGAGTCGGATCGTTCCATAACCGGAAATGAGAATGCCGGCACGACAACGCTGGGATTCGCGCTTGCGTTTACTCCCAGTTTTGTGGACATAGAGGCAAAAGATGAAAACGGCAACTTTGTCGCCAATTCTGTTGCCGGTGCCGGTTCGAACCCAGCCGAAAGCGTCGCTTTGTTGAAAAACAAAGAAACGGTTTATCGGACTATCAATTCACTGCGGCTCGATTGGAATCTTATGAGAAGTGAAAATCAGACTCTTGACTTTAATGCGATCGGCGGCGTAGATTTCTTTTCGGCTGAACACTTTGTCTTTTCTCCCAATGAGCTGCAGTTTGAACGTGACTCAGCCCTGCCGGGTGAATCGATTAATGGGGAGACGGTAAGCATATTCTCTAATTTATATTTTAACGCGACTCACAGTTATACCACAGCCGGTAATATCATGTTTAGAACAACGGCCGGCCTGCAGTTTGAAAACCGCAATCAGAATAATGTGTTGGTCAACGCGAATGGCTTAATCCAAACCCAGTCAAGCGTCGATCAGGCGGCCAGCATTCAAGTGTTCCAAACCATTAACAAGCAGAGAGAGCGCGGCTTTTTCGCTCAGGAAGAGATCGATTGGAATGAAAAAATCTACCTGACCGGCGCGGTTCGGGGAGACGCAAGCAGCGCCAACGGCGATACGGAAAAGTACTATTTGTATCCAAAGGCTTCGGCCTCTCTCCGGTTGTCGGAGTTTATGGATATGAGCTCTTTTGCGAGCGAGTTTAAACTGAGAGTCGCTTACGGTGAAACCGGCAACCTGCCTAAAGCTAATGCTAAATTCTCGAATTTGATTACCGAGACCATAGGTGGCCAGACCGGTTTGCGGCCCGCCACATTGACCGGCGATCCCAACATCAAACCCGAGCGCACGAAGGAGATTGAAATGGGCTTCGATGCCACTATATTGAACGGCAATGGCACGATAGAGGTTACCTACTATCGCCAAAACATCGAGGATCTGATTTTAGAAGCTGAAGTACCTTTTTCGAGCGGGTTTTCGGCCATCTCAACCAACGCCGGCGAAATGCGTACGACCGGTTGGGAATTCTCCTTGGGCTTAACCCCTATTCGTTCTAAGAATCTCAATTGGACTTCTCGTATCAATTTTTTCACCACCGATACTGAGATTACTAAATTGAATGTGGACCCATTTGGTCATGGTGGATTCGCACTTTTCTTAGGCGAGATGCGGGTTCAGAAAGGCTTTTCACCTACCGCAATTGTCGGAGCTGAAAGCGTGTTTAACGACGACGGCACCATCGACAACATCCTCGGCAATGTCAACCCGGATTTTAACATGTCTTTTAACAATAACATCAAATTCGGCAATTTTGACCTCAGTTTTTTGTGGGATTGGCAGAAAGGCGGCGATGTCATCAACCTGGGTAAATTGCTCACGGATCTGGGCGGCACTTCGGCCGATTTTGACGATGAGGTAACATTCACTCTGCCTGATGGAACAACCTCCACAGGGCCGGCCGGAACACAGCGCCTTACGGTTCTGGGAACAATCACCGCGCCTTACATCGAGAGCGCATCTTATATAAAATTAAGAGAATTGAGCCTGTCCTATTCACTACCAAGTTCGATGGTTAACAACATGTTTGGCGGCCAATTGTCTTATTTAAGGCTGGGAGTGGCTGGTCGTAACTTAATTATGATCGCGGATTATTCCGGTTACGATCCCGAGGTTAGTCAATTTGGTAACGTAGTCGCTCGTGGCCTTGACACTCTGCCTTTTCCGTCTTCGCGGCAATTTTACTTTAACGTAGCATTTGGCCTTTAATTCTAAGCATGAAAGGAGATATGAATATGAAGAAAATAAAAAGAGCAGGAGATACCGGCAGTGCTTGGAAATTGGCTGTGCTGGTTTTGTGCGTCCCTGTTTTGACCTACATGGGATGCGAAACGCTGACTTTCAACAACCCGAACGCCCCTTCTCTGGATAGTGCTTCCATCCAGACATTGGCAACCGGGGTTGAAACGGATATGAGAAACGGTTTGCGTTTTTATGTAGAAGCGACGATGACCCTGGGGCGTGAGGGGTATTTTTTCGAACCGGCGGATCCCAGATTCACTGGAGAACTTCTTTTCGGCCCCATCGATGCCGGCGGTTTTCTATCGCAAACACCCTGGACGACCCGATACCGGGTTATTGCTACATGCAATGAACTTCTAAATCGAGCACCAGATTTAACCAGCGAAGCGCAAGCCGGCGTCGAAGGATATGCCCGCACCATGCGTGCATATAATTTACTGATGGTTCTAAACTATGTAGACGAGGACGCGCAGGGTCGTGCCTTGAGGTTGAATTTTGATGGCGATCTGTCGGTACCGTTTGCATCAAAGACGGAGGCGTTTGATTTCATCGAGAATGATCTAAATGGCGCAAATACAGCTTTGGGGTCGGCGGGCAATTCTTTCCCATTCCAGCTTTCGAGTGGGTTTGCCGGCTTTGATACGCCCGCCACTTTCAGTCAGTTTAATCGTGCTCTTGCCGCCAGGGTTGCAGTTTATCGTGGCAACTTTAGCGCTGCCCTGACCGCCTTGCAAGCGTCTTT
>SMXC01000168.1 GCA_004356825.1 Caldithrix sp. | reverse complement strand
CGCACGCCACGCTTTTCGTCAAAGTTGGTGTTAATTGCGGTTTTGCAATTTAGCTCAAGCGTTATTTTCAAATCATCCGTAAAGTAACTGAGTCAGGCAATTTATCAACAGAGTAGGGTAAGTTATGGAGACAACATTCGTCACCGGCGCTACAGGCCTGGTTGGCTACAATATTGTTGCTGCACTTTTGAAGCGAAGTTTGAAAGTGAAAGCTTTGGTTCGTTCTATTGGGAAAGGGAAAAGGCTTTTGCCGGAGGAATGTGAGTTGGTCCAGGGGGACATCACCGATAAAGATTCCTTAGTAAAGGCTATGCAAGGTTGTTCTATTGTCTATCATGTTGCGGGTTTTCCCGAACAATGGATGAAAGATCCTGATATTTTCCAACGTGTGAATGTCGGAGGAACTCAAAATATGATCGATGTTGCTTTGGAGCAGAAGATAAAACGATTCATCTATACAAGCACCATTGATGTGTTTGCCGCAGGGACAGGGCAGGAATATGATGAAAGCACACTTGATTCTCAACCAAAGGGAACCTACTATGCGCGTTCCAAACAGCTTGCTGATCAACGAGTTGTCGCTGCTTTAGAAAAAGGATTGCCCGCCCTCTTTCTACATCCCTCTGGTCTTTACGGACCTGGCCCTACGGATTCTCCTGGAACAAATGACTTCATTTTAAAATTATATAAGCGGGAAGTTCCCGTCCTTTTGCCTGGAGGTTTTCCCGTGGTTTATGCTCCTGACGTTGGAGAAGGACATGTACTTGCTGAGCAAAAAGCAGAAGTAGGAAGTCGGTATATTTTGTGTGAATCTTACTATGATTTACCTCAGCTGACTCAAATTATTCTGGAAGAACTGGGGATCAACAAGAAAGTGCCTCCCGTGATGCCGCTACCTATCGTAAAAATGATTTCCACTTTGGGAGAATGGGTAGCTGGAATTATTAACAAACCGCCTTTGATCCCCAAGGGACAATTGCATTTTATGCAATGGAAGGCACGTCCTCAAAGTAAGAAAGCCCAACAGGAACTAAACTGGTCTCCCACTCCATTACGGGAGGGATTGTCAAAAACAATTTCTTTCTTGATTGACCCATCTGCAGAAAAGGGAGTAAATACCAATACTATGGAGCAGGCCGGCAAATAGTGCGACTTTGACGAAGCTTCGATCGATCTCATGTAGACTTGAACATTGGTAAAAATGCTCCGCCGGTAGTTTCATTTCTGCGTTAGTTTGCTGAATATTATTTTCCTATTAAAACGCGGACTTCAAAACTAATCTGGTGATTGATCTAATCGTGTCTCTTTGAATCCATATTTAAACCTTAATACGAGGAGGGAGATTCATGAAAGCCTATTTAGAGGTATATTCGTTGCGACAGGTTTCCTGTTTGGAGGTTAACCGGAAAGGGCGTAAAGCGTATCGAGTAGCGCAGGCAAGCAATCGTGCCGCTTTTCACTCTCCGTGCTCTTACTATATAGGAGGATGTTTAATGATACTTAAGAGATTGATATTATTATTGCCCGTCTTATATGGCATCAGCCTTGCCTCTAGAGCAGGCGCGCAGACAATCACCTTAGAAACATTCCTTGATCAATTGCAGCAAAAGCATCCCATTTTTGAAAAGGAAAAACTAACCGCCCAAATCGAAAGGGAAGAGCAAAAGAGTAATTTAGGAACGCAGGACTGGAACATTTTTTCCTCAGTGAATCTTTCGCGAGAAACTCCTGCCATCGCATTTGCAGGCCCCGAAAGATCCGATGTCTTGACTATAAACGGTGGAGTTGAAAGAGTATTCTGGAAAACAGGTGGCCGATTGACGGCTTCATTCACCTCGAGTCGCGCGTATTTGGATATCCGTCCTGTTTTTGAAGTTCCGGATGCGTTTTATCAAAACCAATTCGCACTCACCTATAGCCATCCGTTGCTGAAAAACAGAAACGGCTTTTTGGACAAATTCCAATTTGAGCTGAAGCAATTCGACATAGATTTTTCAGAAATCATAGCTCTTGAAAACCAGGAAGATTTCTTGGCTGCTTTGGCTGGCAAATTTCTCGACTGGGTTTTTTTTACGGAGCAAATAGAGATAGTAACCGAACGCTCGAAACTCAGTGAGGAAGAGTTGGCCAGAACGCAAAGAAAGAGGGCGGCAAACCTTGTCGATCAAGTAGATGTCATCCGGGCAGAAGATGCTGTTCGCATTTCGAAACAGAACCTGGTTTTGGTTGAGTCTCAACTGAAGGCCATAAGGGCCGAGTTGGCCGTCTTGTCGCAGTCCAGTGAGCTCAACACCACTGAGCCAGAGTTTGATCTTTATGGTGTTATCGAACTCCCGTCTCTTGAGACAGCGACTGGCCATGTAAAGGAAAACTCCCGGCTCATCCAAGCCATCGATTTCCGGGTGCAGCAAATTGGCTTTAGTCGGAAGGGCTTCGAAGAGACCCTGAAGCCCGATCTGTCATTGGTGGCACAGTTTAACACAAAAAGCATTGATACCAAACTGGGGAAGTCATTTGTATTAGACAAACCCGATTGGGTTGTCGGGTTGCAATTTCGGGTTCCTCTACAGAATCGTACGGCAAAATCTCAGGTTGCAAAAACGGATCTGCAACTAAAACAAATCCAGGCACAGTTGCATGCAATTTCTCTGAACCTCGAGTCTGCTGTAACCAACAGTTACATCCAAATTCAAGAACTGGAGCAGGTATTAACACTCAACCAAGAACAAATTCAATCCGCAAAAGCAAGGACAGAGGAGGAATTGAAGCTATACAACCGAGGACGCGGCGAACTGACTTTTGTGATTCAGAGCCAGGACAGCGAACAAAATGCCAAGTTGACTTACGCACAAAATGCTCTGACTTATCATAGACTGATCTTGAAGTATCGGGCGCTTATGGACGAACTTCTGCCTTTTAATTCTCAAGAGTAGAATGGGGTATACAAGACATACTTATGATGTCCTCTATATGCAATCTTAAGAAGATGGGTACTGTGCACTCAGTCACCCCCATTATTTTATTACCTGCACCGGGATACTCATCAGTACAGCTATTCGAGTCACCATTAGAATCGTTAGCCGGCCGCGGCATTACAGCGATTGGCGTACCTGTATATTTCTACTGGCGCAGGATATGGGGGTTGGAGATACAAGGAGGGACAAAAAAACAACGACCATGGCCCCCAAAAAAAGTTAGGCCATTTTTAGGCCAACCCCCAATCACGTAAACAATAAAAACAGATACTTAAGTGCGAATACGAGCGGACTCATAATCCGTCGGGCCGGGGTTCGATTTCCTGAGGGCCCACAGGAAATCGTATTAATTTGCAAAAAAATGCTGATTCCTCATTTGCCGAGTCAGCATTTTGTGTTTTACTGGACTTGTGAAGATGCCTGTCGGTCTAGTTTAGTGTGGATTTCGCCACTTTGGGACTTTGTTTGTAATATCTACTATTTCTTTCCCAAATTTAAAGGGCCCCATGAAGCTACGACTTATAAACCTGGCACTGTTCTTTCTCCTTGTGATGATTAGCTGCAGGGTTGCCTCTGTTGACTATGCCGTCGGTCAGGTAAACCTGACTAACAAAACCAAAAGCATGATCGCTGGAAAACCCGCAATCAGCCTGGTCATTAAAAATGAAGGAGAGGTACAAGTTTGGAATGTGCTCGTCACGGTCAAAGCAAAAAGAAAACAGACTGATATTTCGGTGAAAACCATCAAATTAGATCGGCTTGACGTTCTTGAAACTGTCGAGCGCACCGTTATTTTTACAAACCTGAACGCGCATGACGATTATGATTTGCTGACGTATGCGGTTGCTTTCTCGGATTCTGCCGAATAGAAACTAAGCCTTTCGCAGACATTGCTGTGAACCGATGGCTGATGCAGGATGGTCTGCGAAAAGGAAATCCGAAATCCTGAGCACGAAAATCCTAAACAAATCCAAAACACCGAAAGTACAAAAGTAACCTAAACAGTAAGACCGCGGGGTTTGGAAGATTTGAATTTCGGTTTTTGAAAATCGTTCCGGATTTTGATATTCGAATTTAGAATTCAGGCGCTTCAACTTACCGACAGAACTTCGATGTATGGCGCTAACCGTCTGATGCTCAATATTTTCTGATTCCCTTCATCTATCACTTCAAAGGATGATCCCCAAAATCCTTGCTTTTATTTTGTAAAAGAGATATATTTTTTTGCTGATTTAACAGAAATTCCCACTGACGTATTTTAAAACTGTATCGAGGAGGAAATATGAATTCTCTCAATCGACGCGAGTTTTTAGGTGCAATCGGCCGGCCGGTTGCAGTGGCTGCAACGGTTGCCGTGTTGGATCCTTTAGGCATGCGCCGCGCAATAGAGGCTTTGGCCAGTATTCCCGGCACGCCCGAAGAAATTGCTGGTGATGAATCGTTTTGGTTTAAAGTGCAGCAGGCATTTACGGTCGATCGCAGTTTGGTAAATCTCAATAACGGTGGTGTGAGTCCGGCCCCGGCTGTTGTTCAAGACGCCATGAAACGGCACCTGGATTACTCGAACGAAGCGCCGGTTTACACCATGTGGCGTATTTTGGAGCCGCAACGGGAAGGCGTTCGTAATCGTCTTGCCAGGGCCTTTAAGTGTTCGCCCGAGGAGATAGCTTTGACTCGCAATGCATCAGAGAGCTTGCAGATTTGCCAGCTCGGTTTGGATTTCAAATCAGGCGACGAGGTTCTGACCACTACTCAAGACTACGGTCGTATGATCACCACTTTTAGACAGCGTGAGAGGCGAGAGGGTATCAAATTAAAGCTCTTTGCCATCCCTGTCCCTGCCGAAGATCCAGAGAAAATCGTGGAATTGTTCGAAAAAAATATCACGCCTCGTACCAAAGCCATTTTAATGTGCCACATGATAAATCTCACCGGACAAATCCTGCCGGTGAAACAGGTCACGCAGATGGCAAGAAAGAAGGGCATTCCGGTCATCGTGGACGGTGCGCATTCTTTTGCCCATTTTGCTTTTACCCACGAGGATCTTGACTGCGACTATTTCACTACCAGCTTGCACAAATGGCTGTTCGCGCCCCATGGCACGGGTATGCTGTATGTCAGAAAAGATAAAATCGCCGGCCTCTGGCCGATGATGCCGGCCTCGAAAAAAATGGACGACGATATTCGCAAGTTTGAAGAAATCGGCACGCACCCGGCTGCAAATTACCTGGCAATTGCCGAGGCTTTAACTTTTCACCAGGGAATCGGACCGAAGCGCAAAGAAGCTCGCCTGGTTTACCTGCGGGATCGTTGGGCCAAGCGGCTTCTCGAGCATGAGCGAGTGCGGTTGCACACCAGCTTGAAACCGGGCCTTGCCTGCGGTCTTGCTACGGTGCAAATTGAAGGCGTTGACCCCGGTGAGCTTACAACTTACCTCTGGAAAAAACAGCGAATCATTGTTACCCCAATCAGGCATGATGAATTTCAAGGTATCCGGGTGACTCCGAATGTTTACACGACTTTGGAAGAAGTTGACCGCTTCTGCGATGCAATGGAAACCATAATTAAAAAAGGACTGCCAAAAATATGAGATATTTACTAATCACTGTTTTGTTAATCGGTTGCGGCGCTCGCCAGCCTGCTGACAAAGAAGTCATTTCTTCAGAAAAGGCGCCGGCGGCAATCGGCCCTTATTCACAAGCCATTCGGGCCGGAAACACACTTTATCTGGCCGGACAAATTGCAATTAATCCTGCGACCGGCAAAATGATTGAAGGCGGAGTTGAAGATCAGACGCATCGGGTTTTGAAGAACATCCAGGCTGTTTTAGAAGAGGCGGGATTTACCATAAGCGACGTCGTCCAAAGCCAGGTCTTTCTTGCCGATCTAAATGATTATGGCGTCATGAACGGTGTCTATGCAACTTATTTTAAGAAAAATCCGCCGGCACGGGCAGCGGTGCAAGTTGCCCGTTTACCTTTGGATGCGCTGGTTGAGATTATGGTGACGGCGGTAAGAACAAAATAGTGCAACGCGTTTCCTGAAAAGCCGGGCAATTTATAGTGTTAGAATGTTCAGGTGTTACAGTGTTACGGTGTTTAAAGTGTTACGGTGTTTAAAGTGTTACGGTGTTTAAAGTGTTACGGTGTTTAAAGTGTTACGGTGTTTAAAGTGTTACAGTGTTACAGTGTTAAAGTATTACCTTGTTTTGTCAAGTTGATTATTTAAAATATTTGCGCCCGAACACCCGAACACTCGAACACACAAACACCCGAACACACAAACACACAAACACACAAACACCCGAACACACAAACACCCGAACACCCGAACACTTTATCCACATTACGATGATATTTAGAGAACACTAGAAGTGAATATCCTCATCCTCGAACCCTATTTTACCGGCTCTCACAGAGCCTGGGCCCAGGGGTATCAAAAACAGAGCAAACACACCGTT
>SMXC01000167.1 GCA_004356825.1 Caldithrix sp. | reverse complement strand
GGGGCGGGTTTGAAACCCGCCCCTACGTTAACGTTGGTTGGAATCATCGATTATGCCACCCAAATTCCCGAAGGCCTGCAGGCCGCCCACAAAAAGGGCATCGTGCATCGCGACATCAAACCGGCCAATATCATGGTGACCGACGACGGTCTGGTGAAAGTCATGGATTTCGGACTGGCAAAAATGAAAGGCCAACCGGCGCTCACTAAAACCGGTTCAACACTAGAGACTCTCTGATTATGTATAAAAAATGTCTTTTACTTCTTGGTGTGTTCCAGTGTTTTTGCTCGTTGCAAGCAATGGGTCAGCTTGAGCTTGATCCGGCAAACATACTTTTGCAGCAAATGCCCGGTCAAACGGTCGAAATTCGATTAAATCTGACTAATCCAGCTTCCGAAGCCATAGGCGTTTTTGGATTGAAACTCAACTATCCGGCAGTTTTACTCGATTTCATGAGTTGCGACCCTGCAGAAACACTTACGGCTGGTTGGACTACGGTTGATTGCAATGAGAACACAGAAGGTCAAATTACAATTAGCGGATCTCATACGACACCAGCAACAGAGTCGGGAGTTTTGATTAAGGTAGTATTTCAGACAACAGAAGTCCCGGGCAACGGGACGTTGCAACTCAGAGATTTTGGCGATGATCTAACGACGGCGGCAACGACGGATGGCATGGTTGAGATAATCGACGAATTTGATCTCAGGCCACCGTACAGCGTTAAATGGAATGCGGATGATACTCTTATCAGCATCCCACTTTTCCTGACAAATCCAGCTTCCGACTCAATAGATGCTTTTGGATTGAAGCTCAACTATCCTGCAGATTTACTTGATTTCATGAATTGCGATGCGGCAGAAACCCTTACGGATGGTTGGTTCGCCACTGGTTGTAGTGAGAACACCGATGGTCAAATCATAATTGGCGGATTTGAGGCCATGCCAGCAACAGGGTCCGGAATTTTGCTTAAAGTAGTATTTCAGACAACTGAAGCCTCGGGCAGCGGCACGTTACAACTTACAGGCTTTCTCAATGATTTAGTCGGCGCATCAACAAGAGACGGCCTGGTAACTACGGTGGAATCAACGACATTGGCGGTTGCGGCTGAATTGCCCGAAGCTTTTTCGCTGGCGCAGAATTATCCAAATCCGTTTAATCCCCTGACCACGATTACCTACCGGCTCCCTCAACGCTCACAAGTCAAGCTGACGATATTCAATGTAATTGGCCGGCCGGTTCGCACGCTTGTTCAAAAGGAGCTTGCCGCGGGTGAGTATTCGGCAGTTTGGGATGGACGCAATGAGGCAGGACGACCTGTGCCCGGCGGACTTTATCTCTACCGACTTGAAACAGGTAGTTTTCAAAAAGTGGCCAAAATGTTGTTGGTAAAATAACCTGAGTTCGCTATAAGAAATCAAAGACCGAAGACTTACATATACCTTCATTCCGGCAATCTTTAAGCCGGAATCTACTTGTAAAAACGAAAAGATTCCTGCCTACAATCCGCAGAAATGACGTTGGGCGGGTCGTTTTTGGTCTTTGATCCTCATTTTATGCCTTACGTCGAACTGAGGTTAAAATAATGCAATCATAGTGTGCAGAAAAAACTACCTGAACCGCTCTAGCAATCCTCTGCACCCAAAGGTCGGGAGTTCGAATCGGCCCCTCTAAAAAGCTAAAGTCTTGTGAGAGAGTCGATGATTGGCAAAACTATATCCCACTACAAAACTATCGAAAAACTCGGCGAAGGCACTTTGAAAGGAAAGCTGGCAATGAATCGCATTTTAATCTGTTTTTTCATCGCTCTCAGCCTTTTAATGACAGGCTGCTCCGGTGATTCGCCGGTTAAAGCGGATCTGATACTTACCAACGGCAAAATCTGGACAGTTGACCAAACAAGACCCCGGGCGCAAGCCATCGCAATTTGGCAAGGAAAAATTCTTGCCGTCGGCACTACGGCAAGAATTAGAAGCCTCATTGGGCCTGAAACGAAGGTTCTTGACTTAGATGGTAAGCTCGTTCTGCCCGGTTTTCACGACAACCACACCCATTTTGTCCAGGGTGGTTTTTGGCTGACTGGGGTCAAACTTAAAGACTCCGAAAATGAGGAAGAATTCGGTCGGCGACTGGCGGCAAAATCCAAAGAGCTGCCACCCGGCGCCTGGATTACCGGCGGCACCTGGGATCACGACAATTGGCCCGGCGGCAACCTGCCGACTGCCGAGCTAATCGACCGGTTTGTACCCAATCGGCCGGTTTTTGTCAGCCGCTACGATGGTCACATGTCGGTGGCCAATAGTCTCGCCATGAGAATGGCAGGCGTCAGTGCAACCATCCCCGATCCGCCTGGCGGGGTAATTGTCCGCAAACCTGGTTCGCGAGTTCCGGCGGGGGTTCTTAAAGACACGGCGCAGGAGATGGTCTATCGCGTCATCCCGGAGCGCAGTGTCACAGAAGTACGCCAGGCCATTGGAGCAGCCCTGGCGGAGGCCCGGCGCGTCGGTGTCACCAGCCTCGAGGATATGAACTTGAATCCTAGAACCCTGCGTATTTATCAGGATTTACTCCGTGAAGGAAAACTGACCGCCAGAATAAACGGACGTTGGGCAATGAGCCGCTGGCGCGAGTTGGCCGACATGGGCATCACGCGTAATTTCACCAACAATGACTGGATTAAAATTGGCGGGCTCAAGGAATATGTCGACGGATCGCTCGGTTCGAGTACCGCCTTATTTTTTGAACCCTACATTCAAGATCCCTCGACCAGCGGCGTTTATACCACCCGGCCCGCAGTTCTGAAACGCAACATACTGGAGGCGGACAGGGCGGGCCTCCACCTCGCCATTCACGCGATTGGCGACCGCGCCAATTCCGAATTACTTGACATTTTTGAAGAAGCAATAAATACAAATGGAAGACGAGATCGCCGGTTTCGCATCGAGCACGCGCAGCATATTGATCCGAAGGATTTTGAACGCTTCGCTGAACTAGGCGTGATTGCCTGTGTCCAACCCTATCACGCGATCGATGATGGCCGTTGGGCGGAAAAACGCATCGGCCATGAGCGCGGTAAAACCACTTACCCCTTTCGCACATTTCTGGATAGTGGCGTCAAGCTGTCCTTCGGCTCCGACTGGACGGTTGCGCCGCTGAACCCTATTCTCGGTATCGACGCCGCTGTGACTCGCCGCACCACTGATGGCGCAAATCCGGAGGGTTGGTTTCCAGAACAAAAAATAACCGTTGAGGAAGCTATCGAAGCTTATACCCTTACCTCGGCATATGCTTCATTTGAAGATCATATCAAAGGTTCAATCGCGCCGGGTAAATTAGCGGATATGGTTGTGCTTGCTGAGGATATTCTCACCATACCGGTGAATGCTATACCCAAAGTAGAAGTGTTGTATACGATTGTTGGGGGAAGGGTTGTTTACACAAAGGAAGGACTCCTACAGCATATTAAATAATATATAAGCTCTTCAGAGCTTCACGAGCTGCCAACTGCTCTGCCCGTTTTTTGCTGTTTGCTGTTCCAGAGCCTAAAACATCATCTTGAATTTTTACTTCGATAGTAAATTCTTTTTCATGATCCGGGCCGTTCACTGAATGAACTAAGTAGGCCGGAGAGCCCAGACTCTGACTCTGTGCGTACTCCAAAAGCATACTCTTAAAATTCTTGTGCAGCTCCTCGGAAATGAGCTCATCAAAGTTGCAAAGAACTTTCTGTTCGATGAATTCGCGTGCCGGTTCCAAACCGCCGTCCAGATAAATCGCTCCCATTATTGCTTCCATCGCATCGGAATTGATCGAAGCTCGTTTTCGACCGCCGGATTTGATTTCAGCCTCGCTTAACAAAAGAAAATCTCCCAGCTTTAATGCCCAGGCAATTTTGGCTAAAATTGCCCGGCTGACAATGAGAGATTTCATGTTCGTCAGCTCACCCTCATCTTTGTCCGGAAAACGCCGGTACAAATGCTCGACAACGACGAATCCCAAAACTGCATCACCGAGGAGTTCAAGCCGCTCATTTGAGTCGATTCTATTTTCCTGTGCTACCGGCAAGTAGGAGCGATGTTTCAGAGCCTGCACAAAAAACTCTTCATTAACCAGATCATAGCCGAGAGTTTCTTTTAGTGCCGTGAAATCTATTCGCGGTTTTGAATTGGCAGGGGTTTTCTTAAAACGAAGCTTTAGCCAGTTGAGCATACTTAGATGTAACACACTTTGAGGTTGCTAAAAGGCTGAAAAGGTCTAATTTAAAAAAACAGGGAGTCGACTAAAGTTATCCCAACCTTACCGAAGGGCTCACCATGAAGGAATTCTTATCTTCATCCTGAACTTTTCGGCATTGAAAAGTAAACTCCGTCGAAGGATTTGAGTGCCCGGTTAACTTTTCAGCTGTCCATTATTAGTTTTGATATTTTTTTACAACGATTGAAACGTTATGGCCACCAAATCCAAAGGAATTTGAAATGGCGGCCCGGACCGGTCTTTTTCTGTATTCATTTGCGGTGTAATCTAAATCGCACTCCGAATCCGGCTCTTCCTGATTGATAGTTGGGTGAACCGCATCTTCTCTAACAGACATCGTCGTCGCGACAAATTCCACACTACCCGAAGCGCCGAGTAAATGGCCAATCATAGATTTTGTAGAGTTGATATTCATTTTATAGGCGTGGTCACCGAAAACTGCTTTAATCGCATTGGTTTCGGCGATATCACCGTATGGCGTCGAGGTCCCATGTGTGTTAACATAGTCAATGTCTTCCGGCGCCAAATCACCATCACGCAGGGCCTTTTGCATGGCAAGGGTGGCACCTTCACCACCGGGCGCCGGGGCCGTAATGTGATGTGCATCTGCCGTATAGCCAACACCCGCCATTTCACCCCAAATCTCAGCGCCCCGGTCAAGAGCATGCTCAAGACTTTCCAGAATAATAACGCCTCCGCCCTCTCCCATAACGAAACCGTCTCTCTGTTTGTCAAAGGGCCGGCTGGCTTTTTGAGGTTCATCATTTCGGGTAGACAAAGCCTTCATTGCGTTAAAACCTCCAATTCCCATTGGAGTCACTGTTGCCTCGGCGCCGCCACACAACATGACATCGGCATCGTCTCGCTGAATCGTTCTGAAGGCCTCGCCGATTGCATGTGAGCTGGAGGCACAAGCTGAAACAGTGGAAAAATTGGGCCCTCTTAAACCGTATCGTATGGATATTCGGCCGGGTGCAATGTCGGCAATCATCATTGGAATAAAAAACGGACTGATTCGCCGCGGGCCGCGCTCAAAGAGGGCGCGTGATTGTTGCTCGAAGGTTTGCATCCCACCAATTCCCGAGCTAACAATAACGCCGATTCGATCTTTGTCTTCATTGTCAAAATCGATTTGGGAGTGCTCAATAGCTTTTTCAGCCGCAACAAGGGCAAACTGGGTAAACCGGTCCATTCTCCGGCTCTCTTTGCGATCCATGAATTCCTCTGGTGAAAAGTCTTTAATTTCACCAGCGAATTTGGTAGTAAACTCCTTTGTATCAAAACCCGTAATCATATCGATGCCGTTTTTGCCGGCCAATAGATTTTGCCAAAATTCCTGCACATCGTGACCTAGAGGAGAAACAACGCCCATACCTGTGATTACGACTCTTTTTAGTTCTATGGTTTTGGTCATCGATGACATAGAGCTTAAATGATTCCTGGAAATTTTATTCTTTCTTTGCTATTTTATCTTCTAAGTACTTGACAGCATCGCCAACGGTGTTTAACTTTTCTGCATCCTCATCCGGAATTTCAATGTCAAACTCCTCCTCAAATGCCATTACAAGTTCTACCGTATCCAGCGAATCAGCGCCAAGATCATCGATAAATGAAGCTCCGTCTTTTACTTCGCTTGCCTCCACGCCTAGTTGTTCAACTATTATTTCGTTAACTTTGTCTTTTAGTGCCATTAAACTCTCCTCCCTTATTTGATTAGATTTTCTTTAAACAACTCTTTATTTTGACATTTTAGTAAGGGGCATCATCAGATGACTCTATCTGATCGAATAACAGGGTAGTGACGGTGCTACATCACCATCCCACCGTCGACGCTAATGATTTGACCCGTAATATAATCAGAATTTTCAGAGGCCAGAAATGAAACCAAAGACGCCACATCCTCCGTAGTGCCCATGCGGCGAAGTGGAATAGCATCTATCAAAGTTTGCATGACATCGTCGGGCAAACTTTTGGTCATATCCGTCTCAATATAACCGGGCGCTACCGCATTCACTTGAATGTTCCGTGGGGCAAGTTCCCTGGCCACTGACTTTGTTAATCCAATCACGCCTGCTTTGGAGGCGCTGTAGTTTGCCTGACCGGCGTTGCCGCTAATTCCAACCACCGATGTGATATTAATAATTTTTCCGGCCCGTTGTTTCATGAAAGTTTTGGTAGAGGCTCGAATGCAGTTGAATGTCCCTTTCAGATTTACATCGATTACCTTATCCCATTCTTCCTCTTTCATCCGAATGAGAAGATTATCGCTGGTGACGCCTGCATTGTTTATCAGAATATCGATCCTGGAGAATTTCTCCAGGGTAGTTTTGACCAAGCTTTCACATTCCCGAATTTCGGCGACATTTAAAGCAAAGGCCAGCGCTTTTCGGCCAAGCTGCTCAATTTCTCCGGCTACCTTATTGGCACTTGCAAATGTTGTTGCCGTTACCACGAGGTCGGCGCCTTCTTTGGCAAGTCTGAGTGCAATGGTTCGACCAATTCCCCGTGAGGCCCCGGTCACAATTGCAATTTTATCCGGTCGACTCATCGCTCAGTTATTTTCCAAATCAGATAATTTACCAATCGATTTTCCGGTAACTTCTCGGTTAATCCGTTTTAAAAGGCCTCTTAAAACCGAGCCGGGTCCCACTTCATAAAACTCCGAAGCGCCATCCTGGATCATGTTTCTTACAATCTTCAGCCATTGCACCGGACTTGTTAGCTGTGCTGCCAAAAGCTGTCTGATTTCGTCCGGTTGAGTAATTGGCTTCGCATGCACATTTGAATAAACCGGGATACTTGTGGGCTTAATCTCAACTTCTGCCAGCGCTTTCTGCAATCCTTCGGAAGCATATTCCATTAAAGGAGAATGAAAGGCGCCGCCAACTCCAAGCAGAATTGCCCGCTTCGCCCCCTTTTCTTTGGCGATTTCGATAGCGCGATTTACCCCGGCAACAGATCCGGAAATCACAATTTGTCCCGGTGAATTAAAATTCGCAACCTGAACAACGCCCGCGGAACTTGCACTTTCACAAACTTCTGCAACAACATCCTCCTGCAAGCCAATGAACGCTGCCATAGTCCCTTTATTGATTTCACCGGCTTTTTGCATAAGTTCTGCACGAACTTTGACCAATCTTAATGTGTCGTCGAAGGTCAAAGCCTCTGCGCAGTAAAGAGCGGAATATTCGCCAAGACTATGTCCGGCCGCCATTGCCGGCTTAATATTCTTATCACTAAAAAAATTTATTAAGAGAGCGCTGTGTACAAAAATTGCCGGCTGAGTGACCCGGGTTTGCTTGAGTTCTTCCTCGGGTCCGTTAAAACAGATTTCGGCCAAATCAAACCCAAGAATTTCATTGGCCCTCTTATAGGTTTGCTTTACATACTCACAACGGTCATATAGATCTTTTGCCATTCCCACAAACTGCGAACCCTGGCCAGGAAATATAAATGCTAGTCTACCGATTTTTACCCTCCGTAAAATTCAAAAATCGTAAATGGATTTAAAATCGGACCGCAGCCGAAGCCCAGGTAAAGCCGCCGCCAAAAGCTACCATCACACAAATGTCGCCGTCTTTTAAAATTCCTTTTTGGCGTGCTTCGGTGAGCGCTAACGGAATAGAGGCCGCCGAAGTATTGCCATAGTCTTGTACGTTTACAAAAACTTTTTCCATCGGCATTTTCAAACGGCGCGCAGTCGCATTAATGATCCTGATATTTGCCTGGTGAGGGATCAGAAGATCGATCTCATCCGGCGTTATCCCGGTTTCTTCCAATATATGGACAGCCGCGTCACCCATTGCAGTAACTGCAGCTTTGAACACCTCCTGCCCCTTCATTTTGATACTATTCATGTTCTCACTTAAAGCTACCTCCGCAGGGAATCGGGTACCGCCGCCGGGCGCCCACAAGAGTTGAGTGAGCCTGCCATCGGTCTTGATAAATGTTCCTAAAACACCGCGGCCGTCGTTATTTGCCGGGCCCACAATGGCAGCACCTGCTGCATCGCCAAATAAAACACAGGTTGCCCGGTCTTTCCAATCCACTATTCTGGACAGAATTTCACAGCCAATGATCAGGACATTCTTACTTTTTCCGGATGCGATAAATGCGTCGGCGATTCTAAGTCCGAAAAGAAAGCCTGAACACGCGGCTGAAATATCAAAAGCGGCGGCATTTACAGCGCCAATTTTTTCCTGGACATAGCAGGCGGTGGCAGGGAATCTGACATCGCCGGTCACTGTCGCGACGATAATTGTGTCAATTTCTTCGGCGGTCATTTGTGCATCGTCCAAAGCTTTCTTTGCAGCTTGTGCAGATAAGTCAGAATTCTGCACCTTATCGTCAACTATATGACGGACTTTCATTCCCGTGCGTTCATGAATCCACTGGTCAGTGGTATCCACCATTTTTGCCAAATCGGCATTGGTGAGAATTCTCTCCGGAACGGCCGCGCCTATCCCGCAGATCATTGAACTCACAGTCTTATTCTGCATTTTTTCCCTCCTCCATCATTCCGACAAGTTCCTGACTTATCTTTTCATTCACCCGTTGCTTAATCATGGAGCTTGCCTCTATGACTGCGTGCATAATTGCCTTGGGGGTCGAACTTCCGTGACAAATCATACAGGTTCCGTTTATGCCTAACAAAGGAGCGCCACCATATTCTTCATAGTCATAAATTCGACGCAGTCTCTTAAACGTCGGTTTTAAAAAAAACGCACCGATGTTTGAAAATACTTTTTTCCCAATCTTTCTTTTTAGAGTTTTGGAGTAAACTCCGTTAAAACTCTCAGCAAACTTCAAGACAACATTGCCGACAAAGCCCTCGCAGACGATGACATCCACGAGTCCGCTCATGATGTCTCTGCCCTCAACATTGCCGACGAAGTTCAAGTTACTCTCAGTAAGAATTCTATTTCCTTCTTTATGAATTTTGTTACCCTTTGTCGCTTCCTCGCCAATATTAAGCAAACCTATTTTGGGCTCAGCAATATGATAAACATTTTTCATATAGATGTCACCCATTATTCCAAATTGTAATAAGTGAATCGGTTTACATTCTAAATTGGCACCGACATCAATGAGTAAAGTCACTCCCTGCCCATGGGGGATGAGCGAGCCGATGGCAGGACGCCTGACTCCTTTTATCCTGCCCAAGCTAAAAAAAGCTGAAGCCATCGAAGCGCCGGTATGACCCGCAGTTACAACGGCGTCGACTTTGCCCTGTTTGTGCAACTTCATCGCAACGACAACAGAAGCATCGGGTTTTTTTTTCAAAGCAACGGTAGGAGTTTCACACATCTCGATCTTTTGAGATGCATGAATAATTGATATTGGATATTCTTGGATTCTAAAATGTCTGGAAAGAATTGAACTTATTGTGGATTCATCTCCAACAAATACGACCTCATATTCTCCTTTCCCAGACTTGGCAGCCTCAACGCCTCCATGGATGATGGCTTCAGGGGCATAATCACCGCCCATAGCGTCAATGGCGATCTTCATTTATTTCTTAGATTATTGTGGTCAGACCCCTCCAAAGGCGGTAACCTCAATCCCAACTCTGCAGATTAAACTTCTTTTGGAAGAAATACCGAACGGCCATTATAGTAGCCGCAATTTGGACAGGCATGATGCGGCAGTTTCGGTTGATGACAGTTAGAGCATTCCGCTACATTCGGCGCCGTCAGCTTCCAATGCGTTCTTCTTTTATCTCTCCGTGATTTCGAATGTCTTCTTTTCGGTAATGGCAACCTATTCTCCTTATTTAACTCAATTTATACAGGGTGATTCGTTTCTTAATTGTTCTAAGCCAGCCCATCTCGGGTCCACCACAGTCTTTTTACAATTACATCTATCTTCATTCAAATTCATACCGCAGGATAAGCATAAACCCTTGCAATCCTCTGAACAGACAATTTTCATCGGGATGGCTAAGAGTAGATTCTCTTTGAGTCCATTGCTCAGATCTATTGGAGTGCCCGGTTTGAATAACTGAACGACTTGCTCGTCATCGTATTTAACCGTCTCTTTTTCTGAAGTGTAAAATATAGAGAACTCCTCTACTAAAACATCGGCGAAATCGACCAGGCAACTGTCACAAACAAAGCCAACCTTAGCCCTTGCCCTGAAAGCTATATAAACATTCTTATCGCTTTTATTTACGGTACACCGTAAAGATATCTCCTTAATAGAAAAATCTTGTTTTCCCAGATCCAATTCAGAGCCATCTAAGTCGAATTCAAAGATATGGACGCCATCTGTAAGGCTGTGAACATTAATCTTCATACATTAAGAGTCTACAAATAATACAATTAATGTAACACTTCTTCGGGCAAGAGTCAAGAAAAAATTGGCTGAGCTAACTAAGCCAGGTTATTCTCGACAAGTTCCTTTTCAGAAAAAAAGAAGCCAATTTCCAGTTTTCCATTTGCGACGGAATCAGAGCCATGGACAATGTTGTTTTGTTTACTTTCGGCAAAATCCCGGCGAATGGTGCCCTGGTCAGCTTCGGCGGGGTCGGTTGCGCCAATTAATTTTCTAAAATCAGCGACTGCATTTTTTTTGGTCAAAGCCATCGGGACACACTTTCCCGAACTCATGAATTGTACCAAATCCGTAAAAAATGGTCTCTCGTTATGAACGGCATAAAACTCGCCGGCGGTTTCTTTTGTTAAACGAACCATCTTCATCGAAAGAATTTGATAGCCCGCCGCCTCGATTCTTTCTACAACTTTACCGATTTTATTTGCCCCGACACAATCAGGTTTTAATATTGCCAAAGTTAGCTCCACAACATATTCTCCTTAGATTAAAAGATAAACTCCAATTCACAAAAACCAAACTGAAGTGAGTTTGAATAATTCATGAACCACAGAGACACAAAGGCACAGAGGTTTGATTATATTGGAGATATTGAACATATGTCAGCGTAATCATTTCGATTTCAAAAACTTTGTTTTGAAAACACGCTCGTTATAAATCTTTTATTCTCCGTGTCCATTCGGCACGCTCAGGACAGGCTTAGTGTCTCTGTAGTAAACTTTTATGAATAATGCACAAGTGAGTTGAGTTGAGTTGAGTTGATTAAATTTAGTTTAGCTTAAAGCTTTCTGCATCGTTGCGCCAATCTCTGCGGGAGTCTCCGCAACATGAACGCCTGCATTCCGCAAAATCTCGGTTTTTTCAGTGGCTGTCCCTTCGCTTCCCGAAATAATTGCACCGGCGTGCCCCATTCGTCTTCCAGGAGGTGCCGTCCGACCCGCCACATAGGCCACCACCGGTTTATCCAGGTTCTCATTTATATAAGCAGCGGCTTCTTGTTCAGCAGTGCCACCGATCTCACCAATCATGACCACGGCTTCGGTATCCGTGTCATCTTTGAAAATCTTAAGCGCGTCGGTAAATGTTGTACCAATAATCGGATCGCCGCCTATTCCGATGCAAGTTGATTGACCGATCCCCAAATCGCTGAGCTGCTTCACTGCTTCATAAGTGAGGGTGCCACTTCGAGAGATAAGGCCAACCTTGCCCGGTTGATGAATAAAACCGGGCATGATTCCGATTTTGCATTTCCCGGGTGAAATAACTCCGGGACAGTTCGGACCGATTAAGCGGGTATTGCGATCTTTTAAATATGCATGGACTTTTACCATGTCCAAGGTGGGAATACCTTCGGTGATGCAGACCACCAAAGCAATTCCGGCATTTGCAGATTCCATGATTGCGTCTGCAGCAAATGGTGGAGGCACAAAAATAGCAGAAGCATTCGCCCCGGTCTCCCGAACTGCTTCATCTAGTGTATTAAAAACCGGGACCTTGTCATCGAACTTTTGGCCACCTTTACCCGGTGTAACACCAGCGATAACATTTGTCCCGTATTCAATCATCTGGCGGGTATGAAATGACCCTTCACTCCCGGTTATCCCCTGAACAACAAGTCGGGTATTTTCATCAACTAATATGCTCAATTTATTTCTCCTTCACGATTTATAAAAACTAGGTCCGTAAGTAATTATCAAGCGATGGCTGCGACAATCTTTTCAGCAGCCTCCTGGAAATTTCGGCCAACTTCGAAAGATAAGTCAGACTCTTCAAGGAGTTTGGCGGCTTCCTCCGCGTTGGTACCTTCAAGTCTAACCACCACAGGCACATTAATGTCCATTTTCGAAGCTGCCTTAATGACACCCTTCGCCACCCTATCGCAGCGCACGATGCCACCAAAGATATTAATCAAAACAGCCTTGACGTTTTTGTCGGACAACAAAATTTTGAAGCCGTTTTCCACAGTTTCGGCGCTAGCGCCGCCGCCAACATCCAGGAAGTTAGCGGGTTCAGAGCCGGCAATCTTTATCATGTCCATTGTTGCCATCGCCAGACCCGCACCGTTTACCATACACCCTACCACGCCGTCCAACTTAATATAGTTTAAACCGTATTTCGATGCCTCCACTTCCAGCGGTTCTTCTTCGTATACGTCCCGCAGTTCAGCAAAATCTTTGTGACGATACATGGCGTTATCATCGAAAGTTATTTTGGCATCTAGGGCGAGAACGTTGCCATCTTTGGTCACCACCAGCGGGTTAATTTCCGCCATTGAACAGTCCGATTCCATAAATGCTTTGTACAACGCATTGAAAAACTTTAAAGCATGCTTTACCTGTTCACCTTGCAAACCTAAACCGAACGCCAACTTTCTCGCTTGAAAAGGCTGCAACCCCACCGTAAGATCGATGTGCTCTTTCAAAATCTTTTCCGGGGTTTCGCTGGCCACCTTTTCGATTTCTACACCGCCTTCGGTACTGGCCATAAAAACCAGTTGGCCATTGGTCCGGTCTAAAACGATTCCCAAATAGAGCTCGCGCAGGATATCCAACCCTTCTTCAATCAAGACTTTGCGGACTTTTTTCCCCTTCGGCCCGGTTTGGTGGGTGACGAGATTCATGCCGATCATTTCCGTTGCAAAAGCTTCAGCCTCGTCTGCGTTTTTGGCAATTTTTACGCCCCCCCCTTTGCCGCGGCCGCCCGCGTGTATTTGGGCTTTCACAACTACAGTCCCCCCTAATTCAGCAGCAAACTTTTTAGCTTCGATCGCTGTTTCCGCCAGATAGCCACGAGGCACCTCAACGCCAAAATTCTTTAAAATTGCCTTTGCCTGATATTCGTGAATTTTCAAATCTACCTCCTGTAAATTGGGATATTCTAGTTTTGTGAAAGCAGTTGTTAATAATTCTCGACAAGATCGGCTCGAAAATTATTACTTCTCAGCTTAAGCAACAATCTTTGTTCCGGTTTTTCCTTCAGCAGCATCGGTCATTTTATCAATTGAACTAATAATCACTTCTTTGCCACCCTCTTCGATAAAATTGATAGCCGCTTGAATCTTCGGTCCCATGCTGCCTTTTGGAAACTGGCCATCCTCAAGATACTTTCTTGCTTCCCGGACTGTTATTTTATCGAGTTGAATTTCATTCGCTTTTCGGAAGTTTAAAGCGACTTTTTCAACAGCGGTCAAAATGTATAACTCCTCGGCCCTAATATTTCGCGCTAAGATCGCAGCTGCTAAATCCTTGTCAATAACAGCATCGACCCCTTCATAAGTCCCGTCGTTCTCAACATAAACCGGAATCCCGCCGCCGCCGCCGCAGACTAAAATAGTGCCGTTTTCAACTAAATGCCTGATGGTTTCTTTCTCCACAATTTCAATTGGAACGGGGGATGGAACAACCCTGCGGTAGCCTCTACCGGAATCCTCTTTTATAACCCAGCCGCGCTTCCGGGTCACGTCACCTAGTTCCGCCTCCTTTATATAGGGACCGACAAACTTGGTCGGTTCTAAAACAGAAGGATCATTCTTATCTACAATTACCTGGGTCAAAATAGTGGCAACTTCGCGTTTAATTTCGGCAAGATGCAACTTATTTTGCAACGTCTGCTGGATCATGTATCCCATGCCGCCTTGCAAATCCGCAACAATGACCCCCAGCGGCAGGGGTGGAACCAAATGTCGACTTTCCTCAACTCGTATCAGATTGTTTCCAACTTGCGGGCCGTTGCCATGCGTGATTGCCAGGCGGTAGCCTTTTTTTATCAGGTGGAGGACTCCAAGGAGACTGCGGCGCGTATTTTCGAATTGTTGCGCTATGTTTCCTTCTTCGAACTCCCGCGAAATTGCGTTTCCCCCCAACGCAACCACTGCAATTGTGCCGCTATTTGAACTATCCACCTTCATTTTATGTCTATGCAAATCTTTGCAGGACGTCTTCCAGATTTGGTTTACCAACTTCCTGAAGATCGTAGGTCACCCGAACCGCCGGTTTGTTTAGGTTAATCAGCTTTCTGAGATCAATGGGCGTACCGATAATAACCACGTCACAATCCGTATTATTAATCGTTGTTTCCAGATCTTTCATCTGGGCAGAACCGTATCCCATAGCGGGTAAGACCGCACCAATTTCGGGATAAAGTTTAAATGTTTCCTTTAAAGTACCTTCGAGAAATGGTCTTGGGTCAACAATTTCCGCAGCTCCGAACTTTTTCGCTGCAACCACAGCTGCGCCGAATTTCATTTCGCCATGGGTGAGAGTCGGCCCATCTTCGACAGCTAAAACTCTTTTACCTCTAATAATGGCCGAATCTTCAACAGAGATAGGGGATACTGCATCAATTACAGTTGCTTTACCATTTAGCTTATGCGTATTTTCCCGCACTTTCTCAATATCTTCTAACTTCGCACTTCCCTCTTTATTAATAATAACCACATCCGCCATGCGCAAATTGGTCTCACCGGGATAGTATCTTAGTTCATGCCCGGGCCGAAGCGGATCCGTGACAACAATGTGCAAATCAGGCTTAAAAAAGGGTGTATCATTGTTGCCACCATCCCAGATTACGACATCTGCTTCTACTTGTGCCTTGGCTAAAATCTCCTCATAGTCAATTCCGGCATAAATAATTGACCCCATTGCCAAATGCGGTTCATACTCTTCTCGCTCCTCAATTGTGCAGTCGTGCTTTTTTAAATCATCGTAATTCGCAAACCTTTGGCACTTTTGCGCAACCAGATTCCCGTAAGGCATCGGATGCCGTACAACGACTAATTTCTTATCCATTTTCTTTAAGATTGAAGCGACGGCACGGGTAGTCTGACTTTTGCCGCAGCCCGTGCGAACGGCACAAATTGCCACCACTGGCTTGGTACTTTTTATCATAGTTTTGCGGGTATTCAACAACACAAAAGATGCACCGGCAGCGTTTACCAAGGCCGCCTGGTGCATAACATATTCATGGGAAACGTCACTATAAGAAAACACCACTTCATCGACTTGCTTCTCTTGAATCAGACTTTCCAGTTCGTCTTCGTGATGAATCGGAATGCCTTCAGAATATAGATTACCTGCGAGCTCAGGTGGATATATTCTACCCTCGATATCAGGAATTTGGGCGGCAGTAAAAGCTAAAACCTTGTATTGGTCGTTATTCCTATACAGTAAATTAAAATTATGAAAATCTCTACCTGCCGCTCCCATTATGAGAACTTTTGTTGGTTGCATAAAGCCTCCAGTTGTTTAATCAACTAATCCTCAAATAATTCGGGGAGAATATACTACAAATAAAACCAATTTGCAAGGTCTTTTTAGGCACAAAAATCCTAAATAGGAGCACCATCTTGTCCGGTTTTTTCCCCTGGAATCAGGTAAATTCTATACAGAGATACTTACCATAGAAAAAAGTGATTATTTAACTCCAAACGCTAAAACTTATTGAAATACTGTATCATTTTGCGAAAATTATGTACTGTTTTCGAGCAGTTGCACGATTTCTAACCGTATAAAATCTACTACATATAAACGACGTCAATGCAATGTTTATAAATGAAACATTATCTCTTTTACAATAACGGCACTTTCCGTCCGCCATTAACTTATTTAAATAATTAAAGATAACGATGTCTTTATCGAAACAAACATTACTTTAAAACATGAACTATGATCAAAAGTGTCTTCTAATGGCACAGATGTTGCAAAAAGAAACCACAGATTTCATAATTGAAATTTCAATCACGCATCATGATGTTCAGCAGTTGTCTCACGCCGGGATCGCCGGATTGTCCTAAACACAATTTAAAAGGAAGAGTTTAGAGACATTAAATTCCAGTTTTAACAAGACACCGTTTTCTCGGTGTGAGACCTGAATTAATGGAATAATTCAAATTCGAAAGTGGCATAACTATTAAATAGTAACCAAACTCTTTGGAGGACAAACCATGGAAAAGGTTGAAAAAACTAATATTGCATTTTTTGACAAATCATTGCTCAACGGCGGCAGAGTTCTTGACGAAATTTTGGAACGAGAGGGTTACACGGCGAATCATTTCGAAAGCCTTCAGAATGTACTTGAAGTGACAATGCGCACAAAACCTTCGGTTGTTATCATCGATCTTGATGAATTTGGGGATAGTGTCTGGTCAACCTGCTTGGAATTAAAAGATGACATCGCAACACGTCGAACCGGTATTATACTAGTATCATCTGCTAATGACGAGTCATTGCGAATCAAAGGTTTTGACATTGGTGCTGATGATTTCGTTAATAAACCCTACAGCAAACGCGAACTTGTTGCTAGAATTAAAGCGTTGAGCCGCAGACTAGATTTTAATGAAGGGAAAAAGATAAAAGTTAAGGATATCGAAATCAATCTCGACGAGCATCGTGTAAGTAAAGCTGGCAAGCAAATTGATTTAACTTACATCCAATTTAAACTGCTTTACCTCCTGGCATCTCGCAGAATGAATGTATTTTCACGTAAAGAAATTCTCGATAGAGTCTGGGGAAAGAAGGTCTACGTGACCAACCGAACAGTGGATGTTCATATTAAAAGGTTACGGGAAAAATTGGGTGAATACAAATACCCATCTCAGTATATTGAAACAATTCATGGCACAGGATATCGTTTCCTTTAATACTCATTTTTTCCTCCCTCCGGGCCCCTGGCGAATGCTGGGGGCTTTTTTATTTTCCCCCAAAAGCAAGTCGAACTGCTTTTTCAGCTAAAATTTCAATCGAATCAAAAACCGGCACGCTTAATATTAGCTGCTTTGCAATAAGAGAAAGTTCTGTACATCCTAAAATTATTCCCTGGACGCCGGCCCGGACTAAATCATTAGCTAACGACTGAATAGCAGAGGTATCTTTGGACTGTTTTTTTAGTTCCTGAATAGCACCTTGGAGGTTATCATGCTGAACTTCATTCGGTGCAACTAACTCAATATCATGCTTAAGCAGGGTATTATGATAGAGGCCGGACTTAATAGTGCCGAGGGTAGAAAGTAATCCAACTTTATTGATGTCCGGAAACCTTTTCAAGATATCGTCAACCACACTTTCAATTAAATTGACGATCGGCACATCCACGCACCGCTGCATTTCATCGTAGTAAACATGGACGGTATTGCACGGAATGAAAATAAAATCCACGGATGCTTTTTCAAGAATTATTATTGCATCTTGCAGGGCAGGGACCGGATTTTCACCATTTGCAAGGATAGCATCGGTGCGGTCAGGAATTTGGGGGTTATTGTTGATAATTATGGGTATATGCTCTTGGTCGCATTGGGCCGGAGTTAGCGCGATAACTCTTTGGAAAAACAGCGCAGTTGCATCAGGCCCCATCCCGCCAAGGATACCGATGGTTTTGGGTGGCATTATATTGCTAAACTCTTTTAAACGGTTACTTTCTACGAAGTAGAAGTATTATCAGTCCGGTAGAGGTATAGAATTATTTCATCAGGATTAGCACGGCGTCTTTGTCGACCGAATCTCCTTCATTTACTAAAACCTCCCTCACCGTACCATCGCCATTCGCGCGAATTTCATTTTCCATTTTCATAGCTTCAATGATAACAAGTCCGTCGCCTTTTTTGACCAACTGATTTTCTTTGGCAAAAAGTCTTGTAATTCGGCCCGGCATCGGCGCAGTAATTTCGGTCAGCCGCCGAGGTTTTTGATCGGCTTTGATGAATCCGCGGATGAGGTGTGCTTTCTTGTCTTCCAGTTCAACAAAAAACTTGTGACCATCAACCGAGACCCAATTTCCGTTTTCTGCCTCCTCGAAAAACAACTGATAAGAATAATTGTCTACAATTAAGGAAAAGATATTGCCTGAGTCAACTCTCTTAAGTTCAGTATGGTAGGATTTGCCATCAACAATGAGAGAAAGCTCATCATCACCTTTGCCAACTTCTACCGAGAGTTTTCTCCCCGACACCTTAACAAAATACTTCATCCAAAAAACCGGGACAGTTAGATCATGTAGTAATGTTTTTTTGAAAAACCGTTACTTATATTTGTTAAAAGCTCATCTTTAAGTTGATAGATTGCATGCATTCCCTGGGTTGCTTGCTCCTGCAGCTCACCGCGATTTTCTAAATAGCATTCACTTTAAATCTAATCTCTTTGCCCACATTTGCGCTAACCTTAACAAACCGGGGAAATTTTGCTCCCGGCGGCAGAATTGCTCTTGTCCCTGCAAGCGCTATTGGAACAACGGGACAATCTGCTGTGTTTCTTCGGGCGCCATAAAAACGATGCGCCTTTTTTTCAATACACTCAATGCCCGCTTAAAAGATTCATCATCACTTTCATTTTTTTCACTGCACCATGTCAACTGCCTTGAGCCACCCTTTTGGCACGGGAACAGAAAACAATGAATGCCATTGCTGCTCAATTTTTGCACAAAAAAGAGTGTGTTCATCGCAAAAACATAAAACTTTTTATGGTTTGAAATTGGAAACTAAACAGATGTACTATTATTATAATGTTCAAGCATAAAGCTTCTCAGAGTGAATAAACGCTTCGACGGCGGGCGGAACCCAATATTTAATTGAGCGTTTTTCCTTGACTAAGGTTCGGATTCGTGTAGAGGATATATCTAACAAAGGCGTATTCTTCAAGTAAAACGCTCGTTCCTGATATTCGTTTGGAGCCTTTTCAAAATCATCGGTGTTTCTTGGAAAAACCACCACATTGCATAACTCAAAAATTTTATCCGGATCTTTCCAATTCGGAAAATCCACAAAGTTATCAGAGCCGATTATCCAAAAAAGGTTTTGTTTATCCACATTTAGTTGTTTTCTAAGCTGCTCTATAGTGTCAACACTAAAAGATACGCCCTTTTTTTTAATTTCAAATGCCGAGATTTCAAAGGCAGTATTTTTTAAAATAGCAAGTTGTAGCATTTTAAAACGATGCTCGGAGCTGGAATAGACTGCTTTATGTGGCGGGTCTGCTGAAGGAATGAATATTATTTTTTGAAGATTTAGTTCCTCTGTAATATATTGAGCAATTAACAAATGGGCGGTATGAATCGGATCAAACGTGCCACCATATAAACCGATTTTCAATTTAAGCTCATTGTTTTTTTTGTTCTTGTTTCGCTGAAGGAGAAACGCCGTTTGCTTTCCGTACTTTGTTTACTTCGGATGTGATTTCCTTAATACGACTCTTCGCTTTACTAACGAGTTTGCTTTGCGGATACTTAGCAATAAACTCTTTAAATGCCTTATCTGCCTCAACTTTACGGTCAAGTTCGTACAGACTCTCACCTCTTAGAAATAAGGCGTCTTTTGCATACTTTGTATCATAATAGGTTTCCAAAACACTGTCAAAATACACAAGCGCTGCGTGATTAATATTCAACTTTCGATAGAGATCACCTGCCTTAAATTCTTTTTCGGCTAACTTGGTTCTGCATCTTTTCAGCAGGCGTTCGGCTTCGGGGACAATCTCGCTGTTCGGAAAATCTTCAATAAATGCTGCGAAATGCAAAACGGCTAACTTGGTATATTTTTGATCCAGCGCAGGCTTCGGTGAGAGTTTATAATTGCAGAGTGCAATCTTAAAATAGGCGTCGTCAACCCAGGGGCTCTTCGAATACAAACGGGTCAAACGACTATATTCATCCGCAGCGAGTATGTACTCTTTTATATTAAAGTGACATTCAGCTAAAAAAAACTGCGCTTCATCAATAAATCGTAGCCCGGGATTATTCAAGGTCAAAATTTTATATTGAGTTTTAGCCTCAACATAATCTTTATTGTTAAACATTAACCGTGCTAATTCAATTCGCTTTTCCGCGGTTAGATTGGGCCTCACGTTATAGGATTTACATCCGAACTGAACCACAATTAAGATCAGTAACCATTTCCAATGTCTTGTTAAATTAACTATCATTCACCTACCCTATCACTAATTCTTTTGTTAAGTTATCGGCTACGCAATCCATAAAATAAATATACGATAATGCCAGTGACACTTGAAATTAATATCGGTTGAAGGATATTTATTTTTTTTTGCTTTGGTTGACTCGGGTTAAATTGAATATCACTTGTCTCTTGCAAGTTTGCCTGGTTTACATGAAGCCATTTTTCTTTTTTCCCTTCGAAGTTTTCACTCAATAAAACCGTACCCGTGGCATGTTGAATAATTCTTAAAAAAAATTCAACTTCAGCAATTCTTTTAACCCTCTTCGAATTCCTGCTTTGCTTCATATATTTTACGTCCAGTTTGAATACTTTATATTCAAAACCTAAGGATAAATTCTCAGAATCACGTGACCCCTCAACTTTATCTTCAAAATAAATATGAGCTATATTTTTTCGCTTTAATAACTCTACAAGCCTATCTTCAAAAAACCAGTTTATGTTGTTATCTTCTAAACTTCTAAGGACTGCTTGGCTGGCTTTTTCACTAGTTAACTGAGTTGTAGCTAAGTCCAATAAGCTGTCTGTCAAACTTGAAATAAACAAAAAATTACTTTCTTGAGCCAAACAACGATTTGAAAAACTTGCAATTAGCCATAAGAAGCCAATCAATATTGTCCGTTTTTTAAAGAGCACTTCATACTAACTTATTATGATCTTTCAAAGTTCCACCGGATTAAAGGCGGCTAAAGCAATAAACGAATATCATAGTCTCAGCAAAAAAGACAGAAAATGCCGACGATCGTTTATCACTCCGGTTTCTTCATAAACAAACGCATAATTAAGCACAAAATTTCGATGGCTAAAAGCATCCTCCAAATCAAAGATAGTGTTCAAGTCAAAAATTCCAACTCCGCCACTAAAAACGTTATCGCCACCCCCTTTAAAATAATACCCTCCCCGAATTGCCACATGTGAAAATATAACCTGCTCAAGTCCAAAATGAAATTCGCGCACAACTTTCGAACCTTCTTCGCCCACGTTTCGAACATCGAGTGAAAGCAGGGTGCCGTTAAAAGGTTGATAAGAAATACCAACATTAACAGACTCGTCAACGATTCTTTCGCTCTGCAATCTAAATCCTTTCAGCGAATCAGCCATATTAACAAAAGAAACCCCAATGCTCAGTCCTTTTTCGGGTTTTAGCAAAATTCCGTAACTGAAGCCGAATCCACTCTGGCGTTCTAAGGGGTCTGCTTCCTGGCTGCCGAACAAAACGCTGGCGGAACCGCCAAAGGAAACTTTATCTGCGAGTTTTAAGCGAGCAACAAAGGTGTGGGAATGGTTTTGACGAAAACCCGAAACTCTAAAGAATTTTTCATCAACAAAGATGTCAGGTAAGTTTAAGCCCTCCTCACTGAGTAAAAAGCCGAAATCGATCGAACCTAGAGAGATAGAAACGGATTTTAACAGGAGACCCAGCGAAAACAAATAATCCTCAATCTTCGACCCACTGCCTTGAAATAATATTTTGTTATCAATCGCCCCAATAATCGGTGCAACTGGATTCAAGAAAAATGTGAACCGTTTTGATTTCTTTAATTTATAAAGCGAAAATGCCGCGGGGTTAAAGTTAATCGCGGCCAGGTCATCTTCAACTGCGGTAAAGGCGCCACCCATCGCTAGTGGACGAGCTTTCACATGGCTTAAAGTTATAAAGCGATTGCTCTGGGCAAAAACACAAATAATATTTGCGGTTAAAATCAAAATACAAGCTAGAATCTTTTGTAACATCGAATATATTCTCAACCACCATTTTAATCCTTAAAACTATGCGGAATACTGTCTAAATAGCTTTGTAAAATAAGAATAGCTGCTATTTCATCAACTTTGTTTTTGTTTTTACTGGGCGATTTTCCAAGCTCTCTCATGGTACGCCTGGCTAAAACGCTGGTGAGCCTTTCATCCCAAACCATTGTAGGGAGCTCAAACCGATCCTTTAAAGCCGTAACAAATTTATTAGTGACTTGGGCTGCTTTCCCAACCTCAGCCTTCATCGTAATCGGGAGACCAATCACAATTTTTTTTATTTCGTGCTCGCTTATGATATTTTCCAAATCGGTGAATACCTGGGCAAGGTTGCTATTTGTAAGGGTCGGCAGGCCTTGTGCAATTTTCCTCATTGGATCGCTAACTGCCAACCCAATCCTCTTTTTGCCATAATCAATGCCTAAAATTCTTCCCTGCATCCTCAGGATAGAGCGAGTATTTAATTAGAATCTTAAGAGTCCAGTTCTACGACCGGCTCATAAATTTATTTAATCTGATCCAGTGGGGTTTTTAAAACATCTTTTAAAAGTTTACCTGCCTTAAAATGAGTCTTTCGACGAGCAGGAACATAGATAATTTCCCCAGTTTTGGGATTACGGGCTTTTGGCTTAGGCTTTGTTTTTTTTACTTCAAAGACTCCGAAATCGCGAATTTCAATTCTAACTTCCGGGTCAGCCTCAGCCATAAACTGCCGCAGCGATGTGAAAACTCCGTCCACTATTCTTTCAGCCTGATAAATCTTTTCGCCTACTAATTTAGCGGTTCTTTTAGCAACATCCTTTTTGGTAATGGTTTTTTTCATGAAATCCTCTCTCTTTGGATACTTGTCCGCACTCTAACCTATTAATTGATCCGAATCTAAAAACTACACTAAGAATCTTCACTAACAAAAGTACTCATGTCTGATATGTTTTCGCCTGTACCATTTAGTCTTTCTACGTTCATCACTCCTTTCACTTGGCTTATTTTTTTAACAATTCGAGTTAAGTGTTGTAGATTTCTAACTTCAAGAATGATATTACTATTGACAACGGCATCCTCAACTTTCATGTCTATGCTGACGATATTAGTGTCTGTTTGAGAAATGGAATCAGACACATCCCGTAAAAAATTTTTTCGGTCTCCGCCTATCAACTGCAGCCGCACCATAAAATGTTTGTCTTTATCTACGTCCCATTCAACATCGATTTTCCGGTCAGGATTCTCCAGCAAATTAATTATATTTCTGCAATCACTGCGGTGAACAACAATACCCCGGCCTTTGGTAATGAAGCCCAAAATATTGTCGCCCGGAACAGGATGACAGCAGCCGCCAAACTTGATCATTAAATCATCCAAGCCTTGAACCCGGATACCCTTAACAGAGCCTCGAGCTCTTTTTATGAACTTTTGCAGGACCGACTTGTCTTTGATCTCAACTCTTTCCTCGGGGGCAATCCGGTTCATTACCGCCTGAATTGATGTATCGCCACCTCCAATTGAAGCAAAAAGCTGTTCGGCTTTTTGGAAATTAAAACTCTGGGCTATTTCATTCAAATCGATCTCTTTTTTGATACCATGCTTTTTCAGACTCTTCGTTAAAATCTCCTCGCCCAATTTCAAACTTTGCTCATAGAATGATTCCCTTAACCAGCGCTTAATTCTGCTCCGTGCTTTAGAAGTCTTAACAAATTTAATCCAATCCGGGGTTGGCTTTTGGTTTGGCGAAGTAATAATTTCGATCGAATCACCGCTTTTCAACTCATATCGGATCGCTACCATTTTACCATTCACTTTTGCCCCGATACAATGGTACCCAACGTCGGTGTGAACCGCATAGGCAAAATCTACGGTGGTCGAACCAAGGGGCAGCCTCAACAAATCTCCTTTTGGCGTAAAGACGAAGACTTCATCTCTGAAAAGCTCGATGCGCAGATTCTCCATAAACTCAGAGGCATCGCTGGCCTCCTGTTGAGATTCTATCATCTGCCTGAGCCAGGACAAATGTTTGTCAAGCTCGTCCTCTTTCTGTTTGCCTTCTTTATAACGCCAATGGGAAGCGATGCCTTCTTCAGCGGTTCGATGCATTTCTTCGGTGCGAATCTGAATCTCCACCATTCTGCCGTATGGCCCAACAACAGTCGTGTGTAAAGATTGATAAAAATTCGACTTAGGCGTTGCAATATAGTCTTTAAACCGTTCCTGAACCGGAGTATAAAGGTTATGCACAATCCCCAGAACAAAATAACAGTCCTCTACTTTTTCTAAAATAACTCGAATGGCCAACAGGTCGTAGATCTGCTCAAAGGGTAATTCTCGCTTGTGCATTTTACCATAAATGCTATAAAAATGTTTTGGACGGCCGGTAATGGTGGCCTTTATATTTCCCTGGCGAAGTTCCTTTCGAATAGGATTCGTAACCTTCCGAATGTAACGTTCTCTTTCTTCCCGTTTATCAGAAATTTTTTTGACCAAATCCCAATAAGAATCAGGATGCAGGGCTTTTAATATCAAATCTTCGAGCTCCCACTTAATTTTGGCGATTCCCAAACGGTGCGCCAATGGCGCGTAGACATCACGTGTTTCTATGGCAATGCGTTCTTGCTTCTTTTTAGGCAAGAACTCAAGTGTTCTCATATTGTGCAACCGATCAGCGAACTTGATTAAAATCACTCGAATATCCTTGATCATCGAAATAATCATCTTGCGAAAATTTTCAGCCTGCCGCTCTTCAACGCTATCGAATCGGAGTTCGCTTATTTTAGTCACTCCATCGACCAAAAGCCCGACATCTGCGCCAAACATTTCGGAAACATCCTCAATAGTATAACCGGTATCTTCTGCGATGTCATGAAGAAAGCCGCTCGCAATCGTCACAGAATCCATTTTAAGATCAGTTAAGATTTTAGCGACTTCAAAACAATGGTCAAAATAAGGCGCACCGGATTTACGCAACTGATCTTTATGAGCTTCAAAGCTAAATTCGAACGCACGTGTGAGCAAAACGGTATCATTGTGAGTTGTAAAACGCCGGTGTCTTCGCAACAATTCTTGGAAAGGTTTTTTATACCCATTTTTCATTGTTTAAAAGGCCTCTTCGACAACAGCTGATTCTTCACGATTTTTGTCCAAATCAGCAAACAATACATAGTTTTTATGAAAGTGCAGTTCAATCGTACCTGTAGGGCCGTTTCGCTGCTTAGCTATGATTATCTCGGCAATGCCTGGAAACTCCACCGGGCCATACACCTCCTGGCGGTAAATAAACATGACAACATCTGCGTCCTGCTCGATTGCGCCGGATTCCCGTAGATCGGATAAAATCGGTTTTCGGTCTCCACCACGCGATTCCACTGCACGAGATAATTGCGAAAGTGCAACCACCGGAAGCTCCAATTCCTTGGCAAGCGCTTTTAAAGATTGGGAAATCATAGAAATCTCGACCTGTCGGCTCTCTGAGGACTTTGGACCCCTGACAAGTTGCAAGTAATCGATAATTAAAAGCCCAACATTTTTTTCAGCTTTTAAACGCCTTGCCTTCGCGCGGATTTCCAAGACGCTCAAAGCGGCCGAATCATCGATATAAATTGGAGCATCGGATAAATTTCCCACAACTTTACTTAAATCCGACCATTGCTTATTTGGCAATGTACCTGTTCTTACCTTGTGGGAATCTACTCGTGCTTCACTACATAACATGCGCATTGCCAGCTGGGTATTTGACATTTCCAGGCTGAACACTCCTACCGGTATCCGGTGCTTTACAGCCGCATTGCGGGCGATATTTAAACAAAACGCCGTTTTCCCCATCGAGGGTCTACCTGCCACAATGATCAAGTCGGAATTTTGAAATCCGGAGGTCAACTTGTCTAACTCCCTGAAACCGGTTGGGATACCGGTAACGCTTCCTTTTCTTTTATGGTAGCCGTCGATAATTTCAAACGTATCGTGTAAAATCGGGTCGATGGACAAAAAACCTTTGCGGAGTCTTCGTTCGGACAAGGAGAAGATTTTTTGTTCGGCCCTGTCAATGAGATCAGCAGCGTCCTCTCTGGCTTCGTAAGCTTCCGAAGCGATCTCGGTTGAAATACCAATTAATTTTCTAAATAAGGATTTTTCTAAAACTATTTTTGCATAATGCTCGACACTTGCTGATGAAGGTACCTGGTTCACCAATTCCGTTAAAAAATAGGCACTGCCGACTTCTTCCAAACACCCCATCTTTTCCAGTTGGTTGGAGACGGTCAGCATGTCAACATTCCCCTGCTGCTCGAAAAGCATAACAGCGGCCTGAAAAATTTTTCGATGCGCCATCCGATAAAATGAGGAATCATCCAAAATTTCTATCGCCTTGCTGACCGCTTCATTGTCGATAAGCATGGAACCCAAAACCGCCATTTCCGCTTCGATCGACTGCGGCGGCATTCGCTCGATAAGGCCTTCCTTTTTGGGTTCTTTTTTCTTATTCATTTGTTAGTAAAAAATTTTAAGTCTCGCTGGCTTTCGACAAAATGGGCGGTTTATCGCCAACGATTTTATCATAGAGTTTCCGGAGAGTCTGGACATCTTCCCAGGTTTGGCGTTTCCATTGCGGATTTCTTAAAAGCGCCGCCGGGTGATAGGTAACAACTACCTGGATATTTTCAAATTGTTGGACCGTCCGGCGCAAACTACTGAGGGACTGCCGCGTAGCTAGTAGATTCTGAGCGGCCACACGCCCTAAAGCCAAAATGCACTTTGGTTGAATCATGGCAATTTGTTTTTTCAAAAACGGCAGGCATTCAGCCACCTCTTTGGGTTCAGGGTCACGATTGCCGGGGGGGCGGCATTTAACGATATTTGCGATATAAACTTCTTCGCGGTTAAATCCGATTGCAGCCAAGATCTTATCGAGAAGCTGACCGGCAGCGCCCACGAAAGGCTTGCCTTGTTTATCCTCTTCGTAACCAGGGGCTTCCCCAACGCACATCAGTTTTGCCCGCGGATTACCCGAACCAAATACCACCTGGGTTCTCGATTTCGACAGCGGACAATCCTGACAATTCTGAATTTTAAGATTAAATTCACTCAGCGTTTCTGGCCCAGCGCTTTTTGCCGCAAAAGAGAAATCTACATCTGCATAAAATTCTTTACCGTATAATTCACTCTGTTGAATAAAGTATTCTTTGGTTAATTCTATTTTGGATTCCTGGTTTAGCATAGGGTCCCTGGGGGATTAAACTGCAATCACTTGGCGATTGCGATCCTGTAAAATTTCGACCGCTTTATTTAAAATGATCTCCGCAACCCTGTTTTTCGGCAGTTTTGTAAAGGTCTCAACCTGCTTATCTTTATTGATAATTGAGACAATATTGGTGTCTCCTCCGAATGCAGCGCCGGGCTCAAGAGGATTGTTCAAAACAATCAGATCCAGATTCTTTGTATTAAGCTTCTCAGTTGCATTTTCGACGCCATTTTCCGTTTCGAGGGCAAACCCAATATGAATACAATCGGCTTTTTTCTTTCCCAGAAGCGCCAGAATATCAGGGGATCTTTTTAATTGCAATGTGATTTCAGCAGAGGTCTTTTTTATTTTCTTAGCAGAGGCCTTTTTTGTCTGATAATCAGAAACTGCGGCTGACATTAAAAGGATATCCGCCTCTTCATATTCAGCCTCAACTGCTTTTCTCAGTTCTTCAACCGTTTCCACTTCGACATATTTTAGCCCTTGCGGTTTATTAAGATTATTCGGACCGGAAATCAAAACGACATCAGCACCTTTTAATTTAGCCGCTTCAGCCAAAGCAAATCCCATTTTACCAGACGAATAATTTGTGATAAATCGAACCGGATCAATGCGCTCCCTGGTTGGCCCGGCAGTCACCAGAACTTTTTTGCCAACCAATTCGCTTGTAGCCAGAAGCGTAAATTCCAACTTTTGCACAATACTTTCGATGGAGGCCAAACGTCCCCACCCTTCACCTTCTGCTTTGGTGGCAAGTTTGCCCCATTCCGGATCGACGAAATCGCAGCCAAGCTCTTTTAGCCTGGTAATATTCTGCTGCACAATTGGTTTCTCCCACATCACTGAGTTCATGGCTGGACAGAAAATAACTTTCGCCTGAGTCGCTAAAATAGAAGTCGTAATAACATCATCGGCAAGACCAGCCGCGGCTTTGGCGATGATGTTCGCCGTCGCAGGACAAATCACAAAAACGTCACACCAACGCGCCAAATCGATATGAACCGTACCCAACTTTTCGTTTCCTTCAAAAAGAGAGTCCAAAACCGGGTTCTCGGAAAGCGTTGCCAGCGTCAAATTCGTCACAAATTTTCGCGCTGAATCGGTCATTGCAACCCGCACTTCGGCGCCGGATTTTTTTAGCTCACGAATCAGCTCAAACGACTTGTAGGCCGCGATTCCTCCAGTTACGCCAATGGCAATTTTTTTAGTTGCCAACTTCATTAAAATCAGGATTCTGTCTGCTCATTTTCATCCGACTTTTCACGATATTCATATTTGACTCTTTTAGCAAAGAAATCTTCCAAAGCAACTGAAGCGGGTTTGGGAAGCTTCACATATTTTGTCTCACTCGGATCCTCGATGATTTCCTCATCACGGTAATCATCGTATTCGTCATCATATTCCCGGCCTCGACTTAATTCTTGTTTTTGTAAATCATTAATTTGACGAGCTCGTTTTGACAAGACAATTATGGCTTCATAAATGTTATCAGCCATATCGTCAAATTTGTGAATGGGAAGTGTTTTGATCATGCAATTACTCCAGTTAGTCTCGATGATTATGGTTTTTAATTACTTTTAATACTTCAGTTGTAGTAATATCTAAATCCTCATTTAAAATTCTATATTGGTACTGATGTGATTTGGACATCTCTTCAGGAACCCGCGTCAGCCGCTTATCAATTTCAGCTTGAGTTTCGGTCTTCCTACCCTTGAGCCGGTGCACCAGGCTTTCGACCGAGGGCGGTTTAATAAAAATCAAAAGAGCAGAATCTTTGAAATCTTTTTTTACTTCCAATCCACCGTTTACATCCAAATCCAGCAAGACTGTCCTGCCTTCGTTAAGCCATTTTTGAATCGGTGTTCTGGGGGTAGCGTAGTAGTTACCATGGACTTCTGCCCATTCCACAAATTCACCCTTTTCCTTTTTGTGGTTAAATTCTTCAAGGCTTAAAAAGTGATAATCCTGACCATCAACTTCGCCAGCACGAAGCCGGCGAGTAGTCGCCGAAATGGAATAAGTAAAATTATCGTTTCCCGATGCAAGAACCCTCCGGATCACTGTCGTTTTCCCACCGCCGGACGGTGCAGAGATGACAACCAGAAGGCCTTTTCTTCCCATAGATGTAATTTATTCAATATTTTGGATTTGCTCGCGTAATTTTTCCACTTCCTCCTTGATTCCAACCACCAAATGGGCAATGGATGCATCGTTGGCTTTAGAGCCGATTGTATTCGCTTCCCGATGCATTTCCTGAACGAGAAAATTTAGTTTACGTCCCTCGGACTTTCCGTTTTTGAGCAATTCTAAGAACAGCTTATTGTGGCTTTTAAAACGAATACATTCCTCCGTTGTATCGACTTTTTCAGCAATAAGGGCAATCTCCATTTCCAGGCGGCCTTCATTAATGATTTCGGAACTCGCCAACTCCTCAACTCTCTTTTTTAACTTCTCAAATTCTTCTTTAGACTTTTCTTTTGAACTACTTTCGATTGTAACGATCTTGTCTTCAATCGCGGCAACCCGAGACTCCAAATCATTGTTGATTTCCAAGCCTTCTTTGAGGCGCATATCCTTTAAGTCGACCATCGCCAATTCAATGGCTGTTTTCACAGCTGCCCAAACGGTTTCATCCAATTCCTTTGAGGTGTCAACCGTAATAATGTCAGGGAAATTCAGCAATTGTTCCAGTTTTATGGAATCATCAATCTTCAGGTCATCTTTGAGTTCATTTAGTAGTTTGATATAGGTTGTTGCTAACTTTTTATCAATGGTCAACCCTGCCGAAGCGATTTCTTCGCCCTTAATCATTATTGTTGCATTCACTTTACCGCGCGACAATCCGGAACTAATGATTCCTTTCAGCTCTCTCTCGAAGGCACATAAGCTTTTCGGCAAATGAAGCTCAACATCCAGAAAACGATGATTCAATGAACGAATTTCCGCAGATACAACCATACCATTATGTTTTGATTCGCCACGGCCAAACCCCGTCATACTTGCAATCATGAATCTATTTTAAACTCCCAGCCCATTTGTATTTTTCGCAAAATGGTATCGAAATGTGCAATTTGTAAAAATTTAAAATACATTGAGTTAGAACACACAAATTGAGTTAAATTATACGACTATTTTTTGCAATTGTCAAATAAAATTTCAACTTTTTTGGTGAGCGAAACCCTTGTAAATACAACAAAAAGGCCTCCTCGTCAAGCAGAAAAAAACCTATGAAGGGATTTAAAAAGAAAGCGAGGTTTAGGCGATTAAAATATTTTCAGACGTTCTATTAAAAATCGTTCTTTCTTCCTGAACTTTTCAAAGGTTATCTCTCTAAGGTAGGTTACTTACGCTTGAATTTTGGTTCCTCGAGAGTGATTTTTGCTGAAATACGATGCGTGTTGTTCAAATCCTGGTGTTGATAAAAAGCATAGTCGATTTGCATTTTAGGTAAATGCAAACCGACACCGGCAGTAAATGGTGCGAACTCCGATGAGCCAAGCCGAATTGCAAAAGCATCATGATACTGATATTCCCAGCCGAAATTGAGATCATAGCTTATACGTCCGACATTTCCCTGAGCAGACGATCTTCTGTTCTCAAATCGGAAGTGGATATCCATCGCCGGCAGAATTTGTCCTCCCATAAACCCAAATTGAATCGGATAAGAAATACCGGTCCGCAACGATGGTGTAATCAACTCCTTGCGGCCTGTATCCCAGGCAATCATTGTTGAGGTCACATCCTGCAGGTTCAGGCCAACGATAAGTTTGGAAACGGGGTTAAAAATAACGCCCACATCAAAACCGATGCCCCAGGCCGAATTGTCCCCGATCGAGCGGTTCAACAACTTGATATTGCCGCCGTATGAAAAATTTTCCCCCAGTCGCTTCGCATAGGTCAAAAACAACGCGTAGTCCGTAGCGCCAAAACTGCCTTTTTCAAAAGGTGTATTTCGGACTACCTGTCCGTTTTCGTCTACAAAAATTTCACCAACTGCCAGATCCGGATTTGGGATGTCGGTTTCTTTAATATTGTCTACTCCCAGACGGATTAAACCGAATCCCAGACTACTTCTGTTTCCAACCGGCAATCCAACACCGCCATAATCGTAGTTGACCAAGCCCGAAAACTGTCTCGAGTGCATCAGCATAATTTCGGGATAGTTAATGAACGCCAGACCAGCGGGATTCCAATATCCCGCGGAGACATCCCGGGCAACTGCTACATAGGCGCTGCCCATCCCCAATGATCTGCTTCCCACACCAAGCGCCAAGAACTCACCGGCATATTTCGATAAACTCTGTGCGCACAGGTTTCCTGATAATAAGAACAAAGCGGCGAACAAGATTTTAAATCTCAACTTAAACATCTACTAACCTCATTAAAATTAACATCTGAATTCGATTCAATATTTTAAGATACGTGCCCTTTATTCAATTCGCCTTCTCAACCGTACTTTTCAACTCATTTAATTTATTTAAAGCCTGCAAAGGCGTCATTTCGTCTAACTTCAAGTTTTGGATTTCAGTGCGAATGACCTGTTCCTGTTTTTCAAAAATATCTAATTGCTCAGCTTCCTTTTTCAAGTGACCATTTTTACTGACAGCCAATTTCGGCAGATTGTTTGCGGTCAATTCTTCCGCTTCAAGATTGGAGAGAATTTCTTTTGCCCGGTTCAGCAATGAGTTCGGAAGACCGGCTAATTTGGCCACTTGAATGCCGTAACTGTGGTCGCAGGCGCCTTCTTCGATCTTTCTTAGAAAAACGACGTTTTCTCCCCATTCCTTAACCACGACATTGTAATTTCTTACTCTTTTTAAGATCAAAGCGAGCTCGGTCAACTCGTGATAATGGGTTGCAAAAATGCTTTTAGCAGCGACCTGGGGTGAATTATGAAGGTACTCGGCCACTGCCCAGGCAATCGAAAGACCGTCAAAAGTGCTGGTGCCACGGCCGATTTCATCGAGTAGAATCAGGCTCTTTGGCGTGGCGTTGTTTAAAATATTCGCGGTTTCATTCATCTCCACAAGGAAGGTGCTTTCACCGCCTGCCAAATTATCCGAGGCACCGACCCTTGTAAAAATTTTATCCACCACTCCAATCTTTGCTTCTTTCGCGGGTACGAAAGACCCAATTTGCGCCAGCAGTACAATCAGACCCACCTGTCGCAGATATGTTGACTTCCCCGCCATGTTGGGCCCGGTCAGGATAATAATTTGCTCTTTCTGGGTATCCAGCTGGGAATCATTGGGAATAAAAGATTCCCCATAAGGCAGCAGTTTTTCCACGACAGGGTGGCGACCTTCTTTAATCGAGATTTTTGAACCGTTGTTGATTTCGGGACGAACATAATTATTTTCGACCGCCAGTTGTGCAAAGCCGGCATAACAATCCAGTGTACTAATCAACTTGGCGTTTTCCTGGATTATTATAGCTTGCATAGCAGCCATTTTGCGAATTTTATCAAAGAGCTCATACTCGATGGTGACAATTTTGTCCTCGGCATCCAAGATTTTTTCTTCATACGCCTTTAAATCCGGTATGATGAATCTTTCGGCATTGACCAGGGTCTGCTTGCGGGTGTAGTAATCAGGGACTTTTGAAAAATTCGCTTTGGTAACTTCAATGTAATATCCGAAAACTTTATTGAAGCTTACTTTCAAAGATGGAATGCCGGTCTTTTCACGCTCCTGGGTTTGCAGCCGGGCAATCCAATCTTTGCCAGAATATGAAATGTCCCTCAGGTCATCAAGCTCTTTATTGTACCCGCGTTTGATGATGCCGCCTTCAGTAACCGCCAGCGGCGGGTCATCGACAATAGCCTTTTCAATTTCCACAACCAGGTTCTCTAAATTATCGATTTTATTCCGAACCGAAACCAGATCCGCTGACTCAACTTTGCCCAGACTTTCTTTTAATTCAGGAAATGTCTTTAAAGAATTTTTTAAAGAATTTAAATCCCGCGCAGTAGCACGGTTGGTAATGATCTTCGAGACAAATCTTTCAAGATCGCCAATGCGTGCGAGGATTTCACGAACCTCGTTCAGCAGCCTGCTGGATTTCAATAGTTCCTCGACAGCATCTAATCGTTTCAGGACTTTGTTTGGATTCAGCAGCGGCCTCAGCATCCACTGCACCACCTTGCGGCCCCCCATTGCCGTTTTGGTTCTATCGATAGTTGAAATCAAAGTTCCCTGACTGGTTCCACTTCGCATCGATTTAATCAGCTCAAGATTTCTCCTGGTATCGCTGTCAATGCCGACAAATTGGTTTACGGGCTGACGCTGGATTCGACTGATATGCAGCAATTTAGACTTTTGAACTTCTTTTAAATAATGGAACGCAGCGCCCGCCGCACATATTCCCGCGTCAAGATCCTCGCAGCCGAACCCTTTCAAAGAGAGTGTCCCGAAATGAGAGATCAAGGTTTCGTAGCCATAATCCCGTGAAAAAATCCACTCCTCCCGTTTTGTAAAAAAGTATTTCTCAACGGTACCCAATTTGCCTTCCACAAACGCAGCTTGCTCCTCTGAAACTAAAATCTCCGCCGGTGAGGTTCGATTTATTTCTTCGACAAACTGTTCCCTCGGCATTTCGTCAACGGCAAATTCGCCGGTAGAAATATCGACCAATGCCAGGCCGCAGGTTTCCTTTTTAAAATAAAGCGAACACAGAAAATTATTCCGTTTGCTGTCAAGCAAATCATCTGTGAGAACCGTGCCGGGTGTAATTATTTCGGTGACATCGCGCTTGACAATGGTTTTGGTTGTCTTGGGGTCCTCAAGCTGCTCACAAATTGCAACCCGGAATCCCGCTTTAATCATTTTGGATAAGTAAGTATCGAGGCTGTGGTGCGGAAAACCCGCGAGGGGCACGCCGGCTGATTTTTTTCCGTGCGACCGAGATGTCAGGGTCAGTCCGAGGACCTCAGAGGCGGTTTTGGCGTCGTCAAAAAATAACTCATAGAAATCCCCCATCCGGAAAAACAGAATTGAATCCTGATGTTTGGCTTTGATGGAAAGATACTGTTCCATCATAGGTGTCATTTTTATTGACTCGGATTTGGACACTTTTTACCAAATTATTTTAAAAATTAATCGCCCGCAAAAATGGAATCTCACAAAGGAATTTCTAAAGTATTGCGCCCGTTAGCTTAACAAGTTTCGATTGGAAAAGGTTTCATTCAATATTTGACAGGATTCTATTTTTTCTTTTTCATTTGTACGAGCCTTCATCTTTGTGTTTGGAATATAGGCATTAAGCGAAAACCGATCAAGGAAATCTATAAAAATTTGAATGGTTTTTTCTATTGACAAAAGTGATCTGTTTTTGTATATTAGGAACATAAAAACTGAATATTAAGCAGATACGTTAGGACAAAATGGCTAATTACGCATCGTCTGTCAGACGGATTCGGAGAAGTGAAAAATCAAGGCAACGCAATCGACATTACATGTCAATGATGAAATCAGCAATCAAGAAAGTGCTTTCCTCAAAAACCAAGGAGGACGGAGAAAAGTTATTGCCGCACACCTCTTCCTTGCTGGACAAGCTTGCTTCAAAACGGATTATTCATCGAAACAAAGCTGCAAATCAAAAATCACGACTAACCATCTTTGTCAACAACCTTTAGCACTCATATTTTAATAAAATATGTGAAACCGGGCACGCGTGTCTGGACCGGTAACTCCCCCTAATCCCGGTAAAGGCTTGCAACCCCGGTTTCTTTTTTTATTGAATTCGATCGATATTATAATTGGGCGCCTCGCGGGAAATGACAATATCGTGAGGATGACTCTCCATTAAGCCGGCACCTGTAATCTTGACAAATTGACCTTTTTTCTGGAGTTCTTCAATATTCTTTGTGCCGCAATACCCCATGGCCGCTTTTAGACCGCCAACCATTTGATAAACCGCCTCACTCAATTTTCCACGATAAGGAACCCGGCCTTCAATTCCTTCGGGAACTAATTTTCGCAAATCCTTCTCCCCTTCCTGAAAATACCTGTCTTTGCTCCCATGTTGCATTGCGGACAGGGACCCCATACCCCGGTAAACTTTAAAGCTTCTGCCTCCCAAATAAATCTTCTCGCCTGGGCTCTCCTCGGTTCCGGCAAACAAGTTGCCAATCATAACCGTGTCCGCTCCTGCGGCAATCGCTTTCGGGATATCACCGGTCTGCTTTACTCCGCCATCTGCGATTAGAGGAATCCGGTGCTCTTGACAGACTTCAGCGCAATTCATAATTGCTGTGATCTGCGGCATCCCGATACCGGCAACCACTCGAGTAGTACAAATTGCGCCCGGTCCCATCCCAACTTTTATAGCATTTGCGCCTGCCTGAATTAAAGCTTGTGCCCCTTTGCCCGTCGCAACGTTCCCGGCAATAATTTCAACTTGCGGATATTTCTGCCGCACCAGCTTGACCGTTTCAATCACTCCTTTTGAATGTCCGTGGGCAGTATCGATTGCAATAACATCTACCTGTACATCATCCAGTACCTGCACCCGCTCCAGAGTATCGCTTGCAACGCCGACAGCAGCCCCAACTCGCAGCCGCCCGTGTTCATCTTTCGCGGCCATTGGGTAAAGGCGTTTTTTCTGGATGTCTTTCACCGTAATTAAACCTTTCAGATTGTTGTCGCCATCGACCACCGGGAGTTTTTCAATGCGGTTTTTTTGCAAGATCTTCTCAGCTTGCTCCAAGGTAGTGCCGGCCGGAACCGTCACTAAATTTCTGCTTGTCATCACCTGCTTAATTTCTAATTCAGTATCGACTTCAAATCTTAAGTCACGATTGGTTAAAATACCCACCAATTTTGAGCCTTCGACAATGGGAATTCCTGAAATTCTATACCGGTTCATGAGCGACATGGCTTCTTTAACTTTGTGCACCGGTGTTAAAGTAATTGGGTCGTAAATCATACCGCTTTCCGAACGCTTGACGCGATCCACCTCTTGTACCTGCTGTTTAATAGACATGTTTTTGTGAATAATCCCGATGCCTCCTTCGCGCGCCAGGGCAATCGCCAACCCGGATTCTGTTACCGTATCCATCGCGGCGGCAACCAGAGGCAGGTTCAATTGAATATTTTTAGTTAACCAGCTTTTGGTATCTGTCTCTTTGGGCAGGACCTCCGAATAATCCGGCACCAGTAAAACATCATCAAAAGTTAACGCTTCGCTGACAGCTTTTTTGCTCATTGAGTCTCCAGAATATGATTTCAACCAAAGCTATTTTAACGTCAGTTCGACGTAAGGAATAAAATGGAGGATCAAAGACCAAAAACGACCCGTCCAATGTCATTCCTGCGGATTGCAGGCAGGAATCTTGTCGTCATTACAACTAGATTCCGGCTTAAAGATTGCCGGAATGACGGTATGGGTAAGTTTTTGGTCTTTGATTTCTTATATCGAACTCAGGTTATTTTAATGAATCTCGTCGAAAAAATCAACCGTTTTCTAAATATAACTATGTAGCTGCGAAATATTCGAAGGTTTTTTGGGGGGGGGGAATGCTGTTCACATCGCGGAATCAACTTTGTTATTCTCCGCAAAGAATCATCTTAAGGATTCGATCCTGACTGAAACAATCTTCTACCAGTCTGGTTTATTTCCGCCATGCTGCCACTTGAATTATCAATTAGAATTCAGATCAAAACTGACTTGAAGTAAAGCCGCTTCCGATTTGAAAAACCGGCTGTAAGAGGTACTATGAGGCGAATTTTTATTTATCTGCTTAGGAAGGTATCTTAACTGCTGGTCTTCGTTCTGATATAGCTTTTAGATTTTCGGGGATGAACCCACTTGGAAGATGACTCAAAAAATCGCTCTCTTTTATATCAAATAGAAGTTTCGCATCGCTTTCCGATTCAACCATTCGGCGCTGTTCTTCACTAAGTTCATCGAGACTTGAAATTTGGCTAGGGGACCCTTTGCCAGCCCGAGTTATTTTTTCAATAATTAGTTTACTTTCAATCCCGTCTTCCATTGCAACGACGTGATGAATGCCCTTAATAGCTAGTTCGATTTTAGAAAGAAAATCAGCATCTGATTTAACCCTGGAACATTTAAATGAAGTAGAAATTTTGCGAGCAATGCTTTCCACGCCATGATAGCCGTGAATCATTGCAAGTTCTGAAATCGCTTTGGCGATTCCCCGAATTTCAATAGCGGCTTCACGATCGTTCGGGTTGTCATGCATTTTAGCAAGAGCAATCGTTATATTTTTCAGTCCACGCATCACCTTACGAACATAGGATTTTTGAAATGGCTGGGTTTGTTTAAAATGCGAGTTCATGCCTTTCTGTCTAATTAGAGGCAATTAAAGAAGCTTATCGAAATATTTTACCGCTTCACGAACATTTGAATACTCAAGATCCTCAATTTCATCTGCCCGGGCTTCGGATTCATTAAGAATCTCAGGTTCCTCATCAGCGGAATCAAAATCCTGAGCCGAATCTGTATCACCCGATTGGGTAACGGAGTCTAGTAATGTCAGAATCTTTAGCTTTATTGCTTCGAGGTCTTGTTCATTGCCGTCTATGGCATTTCTTAGCGCCGGCGGCATTTGTTGAAATAATTCCAGAACCTCTTCCGACAGAATGAGTTTGCCATTTAATCCATCTTTTGTCAGTTCACCAAGAAGTTCTGCAAATTCTGATATTTTATTATAGTCAAACAATTCAGATGAACTATAAATCGACGAAGCAGAGTTGCTAATATCCTGAAGATATTTCTTATTATCGCTCTTTGCGTCTAAGTTGCCAATAGCCTCTGCCATAACTGAAATGTCGGTTTCGGCCTCTTCCATGAAAATTTCGGAAAACACTTTTTGCGATTTAGAGGAGTGGAGTGAAGAGGCTTGTTCTGAAGCCTCAATCACTTCGACTTCGGTAGTTTCATCCTGCCCGTGTGATTCATCACTTATTTCGAAGTTCGGAGTCGATTCGGTTCGGAAACGGTCGGTCTTAGACGTTATGTATTTCTCAGATTTCAAACAAGTCACAATAAGCATTACTCGCAGAGAGTGACCCATCGATTCATCGATACGAGTTCCCCAAATAATTTTTGCCGATGGATCCAGACGCTCAGCGACAGTTTTCATAATAGTTTTCGCAGATTTTAAAGACAGTTCCTGACCGCCGGTTATGTGAATTAAAGCGCTTTTCGCGCCGGTAATATCAATATCAAGCAGCGGGTTTTGCAGGGCCTTTTGGGCTGCTTCTTCGATATCATCCTGCGATTCAGTTTCCCCTAAACCAATCATCGCAAGGCCGCCATTTTGCATGATGGTTTTCACATCGGCAAAGTCGAGATTCACCAGGCCCCGCTCTGTTACTAGTTCAGTAATTCCTCTAACTGCATTGACTAAAATTTCGTCGGCAAATCTAAAAGCAGCATTTAGCGGCATATCCGGGACTAAATCTAAAAGCAAGTCATTCTGAACAACAATGACCGTATCAACGCTATTCTGAAGTTGTTCAAGTCCTTTTCGAGCATTCTCCCATCTAACAATGCCTTCGTCACTAAATGGTAACGTCACCACAGCTATGGTCAGCGCACCGCTTTTCTTTGCAATGTCAGCAATGACCGGCGCCGACCCTGTTCCCGTGCCGCCGCCCAGACCGCAGGTGATAAATACCATATCGCTACCAGAAAGAATCTCCTCCAGTTCTTCAATGGTTTCTTTTGCTGAATCTTCACCTTTTTGGGGATCGCTGCCAGCTCCCAGGCCGTTCGTAATATTCCTGCCAATCAAAATTTTGTGATCGGCTTTCGCATAGAGTAAGTCCTGCGCATCAGTGTTCACTGCAATCACATCAACTTCACTAACGCTCACTTCTAGCAGACGGGTGACTGTGTTATTGCCTCCTCCACCCGTACCGATAATACGAATTTTAGTTTTGTGTGAACCGAGGACTTCTTCCAGTTCCTTATCTATTTCAGCGTTAGTTTTGTTTGACATTGTACTAAACCTATCATCATGGTTTACGGTGAATAAAACTTTATCTCATTTTAAATCTGTCTATACTTTTGGCTTTACGAAATGAAGACCGACTCATTGAAATTTTTGAATTCAAGGTTTGTAATGAAACGATGTTTTCCTTAAATTCTTGCCTTTCCACGTCAATTACGTTGGATATATTCCTGAAATCCCGGAGTGAATTCTTGAGTAAGCCATGCTCGTTTTTAGACAGCGAATATCTATTACCTATGATATTTCTAATCAGTTCAGCGATCAGCTCGGGGGTTTTCGCAATGGAGTCCAGTTCCATTTTCAATACAAGACCGTAGAGTGAATTGCAAGCTAGCTCAACATCCTCAAGAGCAGTTTTATGGCCGGGTTGCCCCTCAAGAAGATTCAACGCTTGCTCAATCACGTCAAAATAGAGCTTAGCTTGCTGTTTATAACTTGAAAGCAAGTCTCCGGGCACTACCTGTGGAACATCCATAACTAAAACTTCCGACTCTGACGGTTCTGGCGAGTCCGGCTGCAGACCTTCGTCTTTTTGAAGTGGACAGTTTTCAGATATCTCGCTTAATAAGCTAGCTATCTCATCCTCGCCAGGCAGTTTAAATTCCTCAAGGCTGGAGGACCGCGAAGGACCCGGCTCATCTTTCTTTTCATCGCTTTGTGTTCGAGTCGCGCAATTTTCTTTTTTGGCAGGCAGAATCGTTTCTTGGTTCAGCAGGTTTTGAGAAAAATCCGAGATTGCTTGTTTGTCGACGTTATCCGGGCCGTTTTCAAGAGTCCGCTTAAGAAGACTGATTGTTTTTGTCAATACTGAGGTTACACGATTGCTGTCAAAAGCTGACTGCCTGCTAACCTTCGATAAAAATCTTCTTGCTTTTTCGGCGACTTCTTCAACAGCATCAAAACCATAAATCATCGAACTGGAAATGATACTTTCAAAAATTCCATCACATTCCAGCAAGCCGTTCTTGGAACTCAGAAGGTCAATTTTATTCTGTAATTGTTCTATTTGATTTCCAACCGCCGTCTGAAAGCCTGCAAAAACGCTTTCGGGTTTCTGATTTATCTCTGTATTAACCAGGATAACATCGTCCTGAGCAAAGTTACGAGAGCCATCTTCTTCAACCAAACTAACTTCCGATTTACCGGGGTTTGCTTCCTTACACTCATCCAAAGGCAGAAGAAAATCTTTTTCTTCTAATAGATTCTGAGGAGTGGCATCCATGTCTTCTATCTCTTCCACTGAGAATTCCGGTTTCGTTAATCCTGGTCCTTCAGAAGATGGCTCTTGTACCTCTAACTCATCCACATTATCTGTCGGTGTACGATTAATACCAAGCAGGCTTGTTATTTCGTCATTACTTTCTTTATTTTGCAGAGCAGCTACAGCGCCACTGAACATGGATTGCGCCAAGCTCTCAATCTCGATTTTCATTTTTTCAGGTTCCAGGTCGGACTCATAGAGGTAATCTATTCCTTTTGACAGTCTTTCATTGAACGACTCAAAACCCTGCAGTGCTAAAACAGACTCGAGATCCTCAATGGCATTTTGAGAAGCGACGAGTTTATCCATTAAATTTCCAACGAGCAGATACTCATTATTATTTGAGTTGCCACCCTTATCTAGAAAAGCCTGGAGGTGGTGGCTGAAACAATGCATAAAGTAACTATCCGGATGAAAAAAACGATTTATAAGCTCGTTACGAAAACTTTCAATTGACAACTGGTTCGGTTTTACTGGCATATCCTATTCTAACCTAATCTAACAAAGTTCTGCGTTTGTAATGATCGTATAATTCCAAAACTGCAGGGACATAATAACGTGTTTCTTCAAACAAAACGTCATAATTACGTCCGCTGGCGATCCATTTTTTAGCTCGTCTTGGCCCGCCGTTATAAGCGGCCAGCCCGCCATCAACACTGTAAAGTTCGATCAACATGGAAAGATAACGGCAGCCTATTCTTATATTGATAATCGGGTTAAACAGAACCTCTCGTGAAGATGTCCACTTAATCCCTTCATGCTTGACAAGAAGTTTTCCGGTATATGGCATAATTTGCATCAATCCCAAAGCTCCTGCGTGGGACACAACTTCCGGCTGCCAACTCCGGGCGCTTTCATGAGTAATGGTCGCACAAATCAGATTTATATCCAAGTTTGAATATTTAACGCTCATTTTTTGAATTTCACTGGCAATGGCGTATTTTGAGCTGTCACTCAAGGTGCGATTATATCTGTTGATGATAGCAATAATTTT
>SMXC01000166.1 GCA_004356825.1 Caldithrix sp. | reverse complement strand
GAAAAAGCTGAGGAAAAGACTGAAAAAGCTGAGGAAAAGACTGAAAAAACTGAAAAGAAATCCGTTAAGGGAAATGGTCAGGTGGATTCTATTTTAGGAAGTATCGAAAAAATGACGGTGCTTGAATTATCTGAACTAGTCAAGGCTATCGAGGATCGTTTTGGCGTTACCGCTGCTGCCCCGGTAGTAGTCGCTGCTGCACCTGGCGCTCCGGCCGCAGATGGTGGCGGTGAAGAAAAAACTGATTTTGATGTCGTCCTGGCTTCATTTGGAGACAAAAAAATTCAGGTAATTAAGGTTGTGCGTACTATTACCAGCTTGGGCCTCAAGGAAGCCAAGGATTTGGTTGACGGAGCCCCACAGGCGATTAAAGAAGGTGTGCCCAAAGGAGAAGCTGAAGATATCAAAAAACAATTAGAGGAAGTTGGCGCTACGGTTGAAATCAAATAGCTTTTTCTTTTATCCACAAACTATTAGGTGTCAAATTTATGCAGAATAACGGAAGAGAATCTTTCGCTAAATTGAAGACAGTCATCGATTTGCCTGACTTGTTAGACGTTCAGCTTAAGTCTTTTAAACAATTCCTGCAGGACGATCTTGGTCCGGACAATAGAAAAAATCAAGGGCTGGAATCAGTTTTCAAGAATATTTTTCCTATCGTAGACAGCCGCGAGAATTTCTGTTTGGAATTCGTTGAGTATTATATTGAAAAACCCAAATACGGTCTCGTTGAATGTCAGGAACGCGGCGTGACCTATTCGGTCCCTCTAAAGGCAAAGTTGAAGTTGTCTATTAAGGATCAATATGGTGACAGCAAAGATTTTGTGGATACGATAGAACAAGTTGTCTACCTGGGTAACATTCCTTACATGACCAATCGCGGTACCTTTATTATTAACGGTGCCGAACGGATTGTGGTGAGTCAATTGCATCGTTCACCTGGAGTGTTTTTCGACCAGATGCTGCATCCGAATGGTACCAAAATTTATTCCGCGAGAATAATTCCCCTTCGAGGATCCTGGGTTGAGTTTACGACGGATATAAATGACGTGATGTTTGTTTATATCGATCGCCGCAAGAAATTTCCGGTAACGACTCTGTTGCGGGCGCTCGGATATTCGACCGATTCGGATTTGCTGAAACTTTTCGATTTGATCGAGGAGGTAAAGGTTAAGGGTTCCGCCTTTAGCAAGGCGATCGGTAAAGTTTCTATCGCAGATGTAATCGATATGGAGACCGGGGAACTGCTGCTGGAAAAGGAGGCCGAGTTAACGGAGGAGGCGGTTGCTCAAATCAAGGAAGCCGGTATTAAGAGCATTAAATTCCTTAAGCCCGACGGTTTTATGGGACCTGAGGTGATTACGAATACCCTGAAGAAGGATGCAGCCAGATCGGAGGCCGACGCTTTAGAAGCAATTTACCGGCATTTAAGATCCGGGGATGCGCCTGATTTGGACACCGCCAGGAGTTTGATCGAACGGATGTTTTTCAATCCAAAGAGGTACGATCTTGGACAGGTTGGACGCTACAGAGTGAATAAGAAGTTGAGTCTAGATATCCCAATTGAAACAACAATTTTAACGCGCGAAGATATCGTCGCAATTATTAAATATCTTTTGGAGTTGCGAGCAGGTAAAAGAGTGCCGGATGATATTGACCATCTTGGTAACAGGCGAATAAAGACAGTTGGCGAACAGCTTTCCGCCCAGATGAATCTTGGTCTCTCCCGAATGGCTCGCACCATTAAAGAGAGAATGAACTTGCGGGACAATGAGAATTTGACCCCGCAGGACTTGGTAAATGCTCGGACAATTCTTTCCGTAATTAACACCTTTTTTGGGACCAGTCAGCTTTCACAGTTCATGGATCAGACCAATCCTTTGGCTGAGATGACGCACAAGCGACGCTTGTCTGCACTTGGCCCGGGTGGTTTGACAAGGGAGCGCGCGGGATTTGAGGTTCGCGATGTTCACTATACTCATTATGGACGTCTCTGTCCAATTGAAACTCCTGAAGGTCCGAATATTGGTTTGATATCTTCATTAACAACATTTGCCCGCATTAACGATTTTGGTTTTATTGAAACACCTTATAGAAAGGTTGCAAATAGCAAAGTCTCAAATAAAATCGAATACCTTTCTGCGGACGACGAGGATCAGTATGTCATTGCTCAAGCGAATGCGCCTTTAGACGATAAAGGAAATTTCGTCAAGGATCGGGTGAAATCGAGATTCCGAGGAGATTTTCCGGCAGTGCCTCCGTCCGAGGTCCATTACATGGATGTTTCACCTAACCAAATAGTGTCCGCAGCGGCTGCTCTGATTCCGTTCCTGGAACATGATGATGCTAACCGTGCACTCATGGGTTCAAATATGCAGCGACAAGGTGTGCCCCTGCTTCGTACCGATTCTCCTCTTGTGGGTACTGGAATGGAAGCAAAGGTGGCCAGAGATTCGCGGGCTATGATTATCTCGGATTACAATGGAATCGTTGAATCCGTTGCCGCTTCAAGAATTGTAATTAAAAAGGAGACACGGGCAAGTGACCAATTGAAGCCTGAAACGCTTTTAAGTTTTGATGATTCAGCTTGTATTTCGTATCGATTAACAAAATTTATGCGTACCAATCAGGACACCTGTATAAATCAACGGCCCATTGTCACGGTTGGACAAAAGGTTAAAAAAGGGGACGTTTTGGCCGACGGCTGTGCAACGCAAGGCGGGGAATTGGCTCTGGGTCAAAATGTGCTGGTTGCTTTCATGCCTTGGCGCGGCTATAACTTTGAAGATGCGATTGTCCTTTCAGAGCGAGTTGTTCAAGAGGATGTTTATACATCCATACATATTGAAGAGTTCGAGTTGCAAGTTCGAGATACTAAGCGTGGCGAGGAAGAGCTGACAAGGGAGATTCCAAACGTAAGTGAAGAAACCACAAAAGATTTGGATGAAAATGGAATCATTCGAATCGGTGCCGAAGTTCGGGCAGGCGACATCCTTGTCGGTAAGGTTACACCAAAAGGGGAGACCGATCCAACTCCTGAAGAGAAATTGCTTAAAGCGATTTTTGGCGAAAAAGCTGGCGACGTCAAGGACGCTTCTCTGAAAGCGCCCCCGGGAATGAAGGGTGTTGTGATTGACACCAAGTTGTTTACCCGTAAGAAAAAAGATCCAAAAACGAAAAAGCAAGACAAGAAAGCGCTCGATAAGGTAGAGGTTTGGTACAGCTCTGAATTGGCTCGGGTTGGAAAGTTTAGAGACGAAAAACTGCAGAAAGTTCTTTTAAATAAACTGGTGAATTCGATACGGGATAAGAGTTCTGGTAAAATTCTGTTCAGAGCTAACACATCGCTTACAGCAGAGAAGATGGCAGAAATAGAGTTTGAGAATATCGACTACAGTGAAGGCATTAGCACGGATAAAAAAGCAAATGAGTTGGTGAATTCAATTTGGATTGCTTATGAAACCGCATTGGCTGAACTGGAAGAAGAATTTGAAAACAGGAAATTTAAGATAGTTGTCGGCGACGAACTTCCGCCCGGCATTGTTCAGCTCGCCAAAGTTTATGTTGCTAAAAAACGCAAACTGATGGTCGGCGATAAAATGGCTGGACGGCATGGCAATAAAGGTGTTGTCGCCAAACTCGTCCCGATGGAAGATATGCCATATATGCAAGACGGCACACCGGTGGACATCATACTCAATCCGCTCGGCGTTCCATCCAGAATGAATTTAGGACAGATTTTCGAGGCTAATTTGGGCTGGGCCGCCAAAATCCTTGGTATAAAATACGCGACTCCGGTTTTTGATGGAGCGAGTCTTGACCAGATCAAGGAAATCATGAAAAAGGCCGGACTGCCGGAAGATGGTAAGATAACGCTTTATGATGGACGGACTGGAGAAAAGTTCGATAACCCGGTTACTGTTGGGGTTACTTATATTCTGAAGCTTTCGCATCTTGTTGAAGATAAACTCCATGCCCGATCCATTGGACCCTATTCGCTTATTACACAACAGCCCCTGGGCGGTAAGGCGCAATTCGGTGGACAACGATTTGGTGAGATGGAAGTCTGGGCATTGGAAGCTTATGGCGCTGCCCATACTTTGCAGGAAATCCTCACCGTTAAATCGGATGACGTGCGCGGACGCTCGAAAGTTTATGAGGCCATCGTTAAGGGCGACAATTTGCCTGAACCGGGATTGCCTGAATCGTTTAACGTTTTGATCCGGGAGTTGCAAGGATTAGGCTTGGATATACAACTCTTGGAAGAATATCCTATTAAACCATAATTAGTCACCAATCTCTAAATAGGAGGTGGCACGTTGGCCTACTTTAGTAGACAGGAAACTGCGACAAAAAAACCATTTAAAGCTATTTCAATTAGCTTGGCGTCTTCGGACAAGATTCTGGAAAGATCGTATGGCGAAGTAACGAAACCGGAAACAATTAATTACCGTTCCTTTAAGCCGGAAAAGGATGGATTGTTTTGTGAAAAAATCTTTGGTCCGGTTCGTGATTGGGAGTGCCATTGCGGTAAGTATAAGCGTATTCGGTACAAGGGTATTATTTGTGACAGATGCGGTGTAGAAGTAACAACAAAAAGCGTTCGCCGTGAGCGGATGGGACATATTTCCTTAGCCGTGCCCGTTATTCATATCTGGTTCTGGAAGTCTTTACCTTCAAAGATCGGTTATATCTTAGGCATGAGCGCCAAGGAACTGGAACGAGTTATTTACTATGAGTCATACGTTGTTATAGAGCCCGGGAATAGTGGCCTTAAGGCAAAAGATCTTATTAGCGAAGAAGAGTATCTTCAAATTATTAGTGAGTCCAGGGAAAATGGAGAGGAAACAGAGGCCGGCGAAGAGGCCGAAGAGCAGAAAGAGTTCTTTGCGCAAATAGGCGGGGAAGCTGTTCTGGATTTACTTAAGAGAACCGATATTCAGGCTGTTTCTGTCGAATTACGCCAGGCGGTTCGTGAAGAAACTTCCTTTCAGAGAAAAACCGACGCTTTAAAGCGATTGCGTGTTATTGAATCGTTCAAAAAAAGTACCAACCGGCCTGAGTGGATGGTACTTTCGGTGATTCCGGTTATTCCTCCTGAACTTCGACCTTTAGTTCCCCTTGAAGGCGGCCGTTTTGCGACCAGTGATTTGAACGATTTGTATCGGCGTGTCATTATTCGCAATAATCGTCTCAAAAAATTAATGGAGATAAAAGCACCCGAGGTTATTCTGAGAAATGAGAAGCGGATGCTTCAAGAAGCCGTCGACGCTCTGTTTGATAATGGCCGGAAATCGGCTGCGGTTCGTGGCGACGGCAACCGGCCGTTGAAATCCCTCTCAGATATGTTAAGAGGGAAACAGGGTCGCTTCCGTCAGAACCTTCTTGGAAAACGAATTGATTATTCTGGGCGTTCCGTAATCGTTGTAGGACCGGAACTTTCGCTGCATGAATGCGGGCTACCCAAAGATATGGCCTTGGAGCTCTTTAAGCCGTTTGTTATTCGAAAGTTGGTAGAACGCGGTCTCGTGAAAACCGTTAAGAGTGCAAAGAAATTAGTTGACCGGCGCGGTGCGGAAGTTTGGGACATCTTGGAAGAAATTATCGACGATCACCCCATTCTTTTGAACCGGGCGCCAACTTTGCATCGGCTTGGCATTCAGGCTTTTCAACCTATTTTGATCGAAGGAAAAGCGATTCAGGTGCATCCACTGGTGTGCGCGGCCTTCAACGCGGATTTCGATGGTGACCAAATGGCGGTACATGTCCCCTTGTCTCATTATGCTCAGATTGAAACGCGCCTTTTGATGTTATCGAGTCACAACATCCTTTCGCCGGCCAACGGCCGTCCTTTAGCAATTCCAAGTCAGGATATTGTTTTAGGTATTTACTACCTGACCAAGATGAAAGAGAATGATTTGGCGGCTGGTAAAAGGTTTGCTTCTGCCAATGAAGTGTTGATTGCCTATAATGACGGAAAAGTAGGTCTGCATGCAGAAATTAAAGTCAGGATTAATGGTGAGATTCTTGAGACGACCACGGGTCGGGTTATCCTCAATGAGGTGCTTCCCGATGGGATGCCTTTTGTCAACGAGCTCCTGACCAAGAGAAGAGTCGAAGAGATAGCAGCGAATGTGTACAGAGGGTTTGGAAATCAGAGAACGGCCGTTTTTCTTGACGAACTCAAGCAGATAGGATTTGACTACGCTATGAAATCTGGCACGACCGTTGGAATTGATGACATAAAAGTTCCGGAAGAAAAGGCGGCGCTGCTGGTAGAGGCCTTCAATAAAGTAGCGACAATCCAGAAGCAATATGAAAAAGGCGTTATTACAGACGGAGAACGCTACAACAAAGTTATTGATATTTGGACGCGCACCACCAGCGAGGTTGCTGAAAAATTATTCTCTCACCTGGAAAAGGATCGAGCCGGCTTTAATCCTATCTATATGATGGCAGATTCAGGGGCGCGAGGTTCAAAGGAGCAAATTAGGCAGCTTGCCGGTATGCGCGGTCTTATGGCGAAACCACAGAAGAAAATGACCGGTCAAATGGGTGAAATTATCGAAGATCCTATCACCGCGAACTTCAGAGAAGGCCTTTCTGTATTAGAGTATTTTATTTCTTGTCACGGCGCAAGGAAGGGCTTGGCCGACACTGCGTTGAAAACCGCTGACGCAGGTTATTTGACAAGAAGGCTGGTTGACGTTGCCCAGGATGTCATTATTACGGAAGTAGATTGCAAGACTATCTTGGGGATTCGAATTAGCGATTTAAAAGAAGGGGAAGAGATCATCGAACCTCTTCGCGATAGAATTTTGGGCAGGGTTGCCGCGGAAGACGTGTTTGATCCTGAAACCCAAGATGTAATTGTTGATGCAAGTACCTTGATTGGCGAAGAGAAAGCTGATCAAATCTCAAATAGCGGTCTGGAATCTGTACGAATCAGGTCAGTTTTGACCTGTGAATCTAAACGGGGCGTCTGTGCTTTATGTTATGGGCGTAATCTTGCTACCGGGAATACGGTTAAGATCGGTGAGGCGGTCGGTGTGATGGCTGCTCAGTCTATCGGCGAACCGGGTACTCAGTTGACCTTACGTACTTTTCATATTGGGGGTACCGCTTCGCGAATAGCGGCGCAATCGCAGGTGGCGGCAAAGTACCCCGGCAAAGTTCAATTTGAGAACCTGAAATTTGTAACCCAGGTGGATGGCGCAGTGATCGCCGTGGGTCGAAATGGCAAAGTTAAAATTTTTGATGAGAATAATAGGGTCGTGGCTCACTATACGGTTCCTTATGGCGCTAAGATTGTTGTGCAGGAAGGCACAATAATTGAAAAAGGAGCCATCGTCTTTCACTGGGATCCGTATACAACGAGTATCTTGTCCAATCATGATGGCAAAGTGAAGTACGTTGACTTAAAAGAAAAAGTCACTTTCCTTGAGGCGCTAAACGAGACCACAGGACTCAAGCAGAGCGTGGTCATTGAAACTAGAAATCGAGATTTAAACCCACAAATGCATGTCTTGGATAAAGACGGCGATAAGTTAAGCAACTATATTTTACCGACAAGTGCACATTTGCAAGTTAACGACGGGCAAGAAGTTAGAGCAGGCGATGTGCTTGCCAAAATACCGAGAGAGATTGCCAAGACCCGGGATATTACCGGTGGTTTGCCACGAGTAGCCGAATTATTTGAGGCCAGGAGACCAAAGGAACCTGCAATTGTCAGCGAGATAGACGGCGAAGTAAGTTTTGGTGAAATCCGTCGGGGCGTGAGGAAGATTTTAGTAACGGCACAAGATGCGCAAGAAGAAAAACTATATATGATCCCTTACGGAAAACACGTACTTGTTCATGAAGGCGACTTCGTACAGGCTGGTGAAAAATTGTGCGAAGGAAGTGTCGCTCCCGAAGACATTTTGAATATTATGGGATCGAATAAAGTTCAGGAGTATCTCGTAAATGAAATTCAGGAAGTCTATCGTTTGCAGGGAGTGCGAATAAATGATAAGCATATTGAAGTCATTGTACGACAAATGCTTCAGAAGGTTAAGCTCGAAGATGCGGGCGATACATCTTACCTCGAAGGTGATCATGTTGATAAAATCATTTTTCTGGCAGCTAATGAAGCAATCCGTGGTAAGGTCGTCATCACTGAAGCGGGTGATTCTACTTTTAAAGTTGATGAAATTGTAGAAAAAGGTGAGTTGAAAAGTCAAAATGCCAAGCTAAAAGAGGGCGGCAAAAAAGGAGCGTCATCCCGGCCGGCGCAGCCTGCAACATTTTTACCGTTACTTCTCGGAATAACCAAGGCATCCTTGACAACCGAGAGCTTTATCTCGGCAGCTTCGTTTCAGGAAACGACCCGGGTGTTAGCTGATGCCGCCATTGAAGGCAAGGTTGACAAGCTGCTGGGTTTAAAGGAAAATGTTATTATGGGGCATCTGATTCCGGCCGGTACCGGATTGAAAAAATTTAAAGACATTATAGTAACTTGCGAAACTGATGACAAGAAAGAAGAGGCCATGGTAGAGGAGGTCAAGGATGAGTATCAGGCGGCCGTCGGTTAAGACAAGAATTATCTAAAGCAAATCAAAAATTTGTTTGCTTTTATTGAAATTAATATATATATTATTAATCTGTAATGTAAGGGATTTCTATTGCCAACAATTAATCAATTAATCAAAGCTGGTCGCAAAAAAGTTACTAAGAAAACTACTGCACCGGCGTTGATGGGTTCTCCTCAGCGGCGAGGTGTCTGCACGAGAGTTTATACAACGACACCAAAAAAGCCTAATTCTGCCTTGAGGAAAGTAGCCAGGGTAAGATTGACCAACGGCTTCGAGGTGACTGCCTATATTCCCGGCGAGGGGCACAATTTGCAGGAGCACTCAATTGTATTGATCAGAGGTGGTCGGGTTAAGGATTTACCGGGAGTAAGGTATCATATTGTTCGTGGTGTGTACGATACGAGCGGTGTCCAGGATCGTAATCAATCTCGTTCCAAATATGGCACCAAGAGAAAAGGATCTTAGGTAGGTTTTTTTTACAATAATTATGTCAAGAAGAAAAAGCGCTGAACAAAGAACGGTTTCACCCGATCCGAAATATAAGAGTGTTTTGGTGACTAAGTTTATAAATAGTTTGATGCAACGCGGCAAGAAAAGCGTTGCTGAAAAAATATTTTATTCAGCTTTGAATAGTGTCGAAAGTAAAACGAAGAAAAGCGGCCTAGAGGTTTTTGAAAAGGCTATTGAAAATGTCAAGCCGATTCTTGAGGTTCGTTCTCGCAGGGTTGGTGGTGCAACCTATCAAATACCGGTTGAGGTTCGTTTGAATCGCAAGCAAGCGTTGGCGTTGAGGTGGATTATTGGATTTGCGAAAACGCGACCGGGAAAGTCGATGGCTGAAAAGCTGGCAGATGAATTGATAGCTGCTTCGAATAAGGAGGGGAATTCAATGAAAAAAAGGGAAGATACCCACAAGATGGCTGAGGCTAATAAAGCTTTTGCCCACTTTCGGTGGTAGGAAAGGAATAAATACAAAAAAATTACGTTAAGTTTTTAAAATTATTAGTTTTAAGGGAAGCAAATTTTATATTTGCACTTCCCTTTTTCATGTAATTGTGGAATGGTTACGCTTGGTTTGATTTTAGTTAATCGGGAGTTTTGTTTTTATGTTAAAAGAAGTATCGCTCGATAAGATTCGTAATATTGGTATCATGGCCCACATTGATGCGGGTAAGACTACCACGACTGAGCGTATTCTGTTTTACGCTGGTGAAATTCACCGAATGGGTGAAGTCCATGATGGTGCTTCAACGATGGATTGGATGGAGCAGGAAAGGGAGCGCGGAATTACAATTACATCTGCCGCTGTCACATGTCTGTGGAAAAATCATCGTATTAATATTATTGATACACCCGGCCATGTTGATTTTACTGTAGAAGTGGAAAGGTCTTTGCGGGTTTTGGATGGCGCAATTGCATTATTTTGTGCGGTAGGTGGTGTTGAGCCTCAATCTGAAACGGTTTGGCGTCAAGCTGATAAGTACCAGGTGCCGCGAATTGCTTTTGTTAATAAAATGGATCGCGTTGGCGCTGATTTTTTTGGCGCAATGGCGATGATTAAAGATAGGCTGGGTGCGAATGTGGTGCCGGTTCAAATCCCAATCGGCGAAGGAGACATGTTTGTCGGGTTAATTGACTTGATTCGGATGAAGGCGGTTGTGTATGATGATGCCAGTTTGGGTTCCTCCTGGGAAGAAATGGATATTCCACACGATTTGGAAGAAAAGGCGGCTGAGTATAGAACGATTCTGCTGGAATCAGTTTCCGAATATGATGATACGCTTTTAGAAAAATACTTGGAAGGTCATGAGATTGAAGAGAAGGATATTATGCGGGCTATCCGAAAGGCAACTATTGACTGTAGTATCACTCCGGTCTTGTTGGGCTCTGCCTTTAAAAACAAGGGTATTCAGAGGTTATTGGATGCTGTTCTGAGCTATTTACCTTCGCCGGTGGATACCCCCGAGATTATCGGATACCATCCTAAAACAGAAAAAGAAATTTCCAGAAAACCAGCCAATGATGAACCTTTCTCCGCTCTTGCCTTTAAGATTATGACGGATCCCCACGTTGGCAGGCTTACCTATTTTCGGGTTTATTCGGGTACGATTCAGGCGGGATCGTACGTTTACAACGTAACCGCGAAGAAGCGGGAGCGGTTGGCGCGGATTCTGTTGATGAGCGCAAATAAGAGAGAGGATATTAAAGAGGTGCAGACCGGAGGTATTGTTGCTGCGGTTGGGTTTAAATATACTAAAACCGGTGATACGCTAGCTGTTGAAGGCAGTCCGATTGTCCTTGAGTCTATGAACTTCCCGGAGCCGGTTATTGCCGTTGCGATTGAGCCGAAAACGAAGGCTGATCAGGAGAAGCTCGGAATATCTTTGGGTAAATTGGCTGAAGAGGATCCGACCTTCAAAATAAAAACCGATGAAGAAACGAACCAGACCGTGATTTATGGGATGGGTGAGTTGCATCTTGAGATATTGGTTGATCGTTTGTTGCGTGAGTTCAAGGTTGGTGCAAATGTTGGCAGGCCTCAAGTCGCGTACAAGGAAGCTATAACAAAAAAGATTCAAGCGGAAGGCAAGTTTATACGTCAAAGTGGTGGCAGGGGGCAGTATGGGCACGTTGTTATTGAGGTTGAGCCTGCTGAACCGGGTGTTGAATTTGAATTTATTGATAAGATTGTTGGTGGCACTATTCCGAGAGAGTATATACGCGCTGTTGAGCAGGGTATTAAGGGAGCGCTGACGAACGGTGTTGTCGCGGGTTATCCGCTGGTGAATGTAAAAGCCACGTTGTTGGATGGCTCCTATCACGATGTTGATTCTTCTGAAATGGCATTCAAGGTTGCGGGGTCTATGGCTTTGAAGAATGCTGTTTCTAAAGCTGGCCCGGTTCTGATGGAACCGATTATGGATGTTGAGGTTGTCGTGCCTGAAGACTACATGGGCGAAGTGATGGGGGATTTGAATGGCCGCCGCGGCAAAATCCGCGGTATCTTTCCTCGTAAAGATGCTCAGGTTATATCGGCATCGGCGCCTTTGAGTGAGATGTTCGGCTATGCAACCAGTTTACGGTCATTAACACAAGGACGGGCTATTTTTACGCTACAGTTTGCGAAGTATGATATAGCGCCGAAGGCGATTTCTGAGAAAGTGGTAGAAAGTGTAAATGCGACCTAATGATAGAGCTTATCAAATTAAGTCTGAAGTTTAAATTTTATCGAGTAGTGAGAATTAGACAAATCTGGAGGTAAGATCATGGCCAAACAGAAATTTGAACGAACTAAACCACACGTTAATGTGGGTACAATTGGACATGTTGATCATGGTAAGACGACGTTGACATCTGCGATTACTTTGACTTTGAATAAAAAAGGTTTAGCGGACTACCTAGCGTTTGATGCAATCGACAATGCTCCTGAGGAAAAGGCTCGAGGGATAACCATTGCAACCGCGCACGTTGAGTATGAAACGGAAAGTCGTCACTATGCTCATGTCGACTGTCCCGGTCATGCCGATTACGTTAAAAATATGATTACCGGTGCGGCTCAAATGGATGGCGCTATTCTTGTGGTTAGCGCTGCTGACGGTCCGATGCCGCAAACACGTGAGCATATCTTGCTTGCTCGCCAGGTTGGTGTCCCCTACATCGTTGTATTTTTAAATAAAGTTGACCAGGTGGATGACCCTGAATTACTTGAATTAGTAGAGCTTGAATTACGGGAATTGCTTAGCCAGTATGAATTTCCCGGCGACGACATTCCGATTATCAAAGGCAGCGCTCTTGAGGCGTTAACGAGTCCTGATGATGAAACGAAAACTGCGTCAATTTTGGAGCTGATGCAGGCTGTTGATGATTATATTCCAACCCCAACTCGCGAAATTGACAAGCCTTTCCTTATGCCGGTAGAAGATGTGTTTAGTATTACTGGCCGGGGGACGGTTGGTACCGGCAGGATCGACCGGGGTAAAATTAAGACTGGCGATGACGTTGAAATCGTAGGCCTGGGTGCTAAAATTAAGAGCGTTGTGACCGGTGTAGAGATGTTTCGCAAATTATTGGATTACGGTGAGGCCGGCGATAATGTTGGTTTACTGCTTCGGGGTGTCGATAAAGAACAGCTTGACAGAGGTATGGTTGTCGCGGCGCCGGGTTCGATTACGCCGCATACCAAGTTTAAGGGCGAGATCTACGTACTAAAAAAAGAAGAGGGTGGACGTCACACACCATTTTTCCCTGGCTATCGTCCGCAATTCTATTTCAGAACTACGGATGTGACCGGGATTCTTAGTTTAGACGAAGGCGTTGAAATGGTGATGCCTGGTGATAACGTGAATGTGGAGGTCGAGTTGATTTCACCGATTGCTATGGAGAAGGGACTCCGTTTCGCCATTCGTGAAGGTGGCCGAACAGTGGGTGCCGGAGTTGTTGCCGACATCGTTGAGTAAGAAGTGAATAACAATTAAATGGAGCGAATTTAAGTGGTTGGTCAAAAAATCAGGATAAAGTTAAAAGCCTACGATCATAGATTGATCGACAAGTCTACAGATAAGATAATCAAGACCGCTAAGGCCACAGGCGCTGCAATCTCGGGCCCCGTGCCTTTGCCCATAAAACGTTCTCTTTATACCGTGCTTCGCTCGCCTCATGTCGACAAGAAATCCAGAGAGCAATTTGAGACTCGTATTCACAAGCGTTTGATAGATATTCTAAATTCCACGCCCAAGACAGTTGATGCATTGATGAAATTAGAGCTCCCCGCAGGCGTTGATGTTGAGATCAAGGTTTGACGAAATTTAAGGATATTTAAATAAGCATGGTTGGAATAATCGGTAGAAAAATTGGCATGACGAGGGTATTTGATGATGCCGGCAAATCGGTTCCCGTTACCGTTGTCGTCGCTGGGCCGTGTTCGGTGACCCAAATAAAAACCGAGAAAACGGATGGATATGATGCGGTTCAAATCGGTTTTCTGGACAAGAAAGAGAAGAACACTTCAAAAGCCGAGCTGAAGCATTTTGCGAAAGCAGGCGTTAAGCCTAAAAAAGTGGTGAAGGAAGTCAAGGGTTTTGCTGAGACCAATAAATTGAAGCTTGGGGATAGCGTTACGGTTGAAATTTTTGAGGAAGGGGAGGGTGTTATGGTTACCGGGTTTTCGAAGGGCAAGGGGTTTCAGGGTGTTGTAAAAAGGCACGGATTCAAGGGTGGGCCAAAAACTCATGGGCAGAGCGATCGCCTTCGGGCGCCAGGTTCTATTGGCCAATCGGCGTATCCTGCGCGTGTTTTTAAGGGGGTTCGGATGGGGGGTCGAATGGGTAATCGAAAGGTTACTTTAAAAAAGAAAAAAATTATCAAGATTGACGTTGAGAAAAATATTCTCATGATTAAGGGTCCTGTGCCTGGCCCGAATAGCGGGTTGCTGTTAATTAGGAAGTGAGTTTTGGATATGGAACTGGAAGTCTTAAAGCAAAATGGTGATTCTTCGGGAGCAAAGGTAAAGCTTCCTGATGATATTTTTGGTGTTGACCCGAATGAGAATGCCGTCTATCTAACCGTCAAGGCTCAAAACGCAAATGCCAGGCAAGGTACTGCCTCAACAAAGACGCGAAGCATGGTAAGTGGTGGTGGGAGGAAGCCCTTTAAGCAGAAGGGTCGCGGTGCAGCGCGAGCGGGGACGATTCGGTCCCCATTGTGGGTTGGCGGAGGTCGGGCTTTTGGACCCCATCCTCGTGATTATCGTATGAAGCTTCCCGGGAAAGTGAAATCTCTGGCTCGGAAGTCCGCTTTTTCAGACAAGGCAAAAAATGATAAAATTAAGATAATCGAAGATTTTAAGTTGAAGCAGCCCAAAACCAAGCAAGTCTTCTCAATTCTGAAGTCTCTGGGTTTGGATAAGCAGAAAATCTTGCTGCTTTTGTCTAATTATGATGCAGATGTTTTATTAGCTGGTAGGAATATTCCAAAATTAGAAATTAGGGTTGCGAGAACCGAGTCGACTTATGATTTGTTGAACTGTGACATAGTTCTTATTCAGCAAAGCGCGGTGGATAAACTTGCAGGAGCAACAAAAGAATGAAATCTCTCGACGCGATTTTGATTAAGCCCGTTCTAACCGAAAAGATGCTTCAAATGCAAGAAGACGCTCAGAAGTACGGATTTCATGTGGTTTCTGAAGCCAACAAAATTGAAATAAAAAAAGCTATCGAAGGCAAGTTTAGTGTTTTGGTGGAGAAAGTTCACACTTTGAACGTGAAGGGCAAAATGAAGCGAATGAATAGTCGCCAGGGACTGACTCATGGCAAGCGGTCCGATTGGAAAAAGGCCATTGTTACCTTGAAAGAGGGTTACAAAATAGATTTATTTCAGGAGCAGTAAGGGTCGTCGCAAATGGGAATTAAAACTTATAAACCGACAACACCGGGACTTAGGCAACGTTCTGTCCTTGATTTTGAGGAGATTACACAGAGCAAACCTGAGAAATCTCTTTTGCGGCCTATTCGTAAAACAGGTGGTCGCAATAACCACGGGCACGTGACATTGAGGTTTCGTGGTGGCGGGCATAAACGCGCTTATAGAATTATTGATTTCAAGCGGACAAAGGATGGCATACCTGCTGTGGTCGCCTCGATTGAGTACGATCCGAATAGGTCGTCAAATATTGCGCTATTAAACTACCGGGATGGTGAAAAACGTTATATCGTTGCCTCTTTGGGTTTGAAGGTCGGCGATGAGTTGATGTCCGGTGACAAAGCTGAGATTCGAGTCGGTAACTCTTTGTCTTTGAAGAATATCCCATTGGGAACTCTGGTGCATAATATTGAGATGATCGCCGGCAAGGGCGGACAGTTGGCTCGGGGTGCTGGAACGTATGCGCAGTTGGTTGCAAAAGAGGGTTCGTATGCCCAGTTGAAACTACCTTCCGGTGAAGTTAGGATGGTCAGGCAGGAGTGTCGGGCGACGATCGGCCAAGTCGGGAACGTTGATCATGAAAACATTTCTATTGGTAAGGCGGGCAGGTCTCGATGGTTGGGAAGGAGACCTCATGTTAGAGGTGTGGCGATGAATCCGGTTGATCACCCGATGGGAGGCGGTGAAGGAAAAAGTTCGGGTGGCAGGCATCCGTGTTCACCATGGGGGAAACCTGCCAAGGGTGGAAAGACTCGCAAAAAAAAGAAATCTGATGATTATATCGTTACAAAACGAAAGAAAAAGTAGGTTAAGAATATGCCGCGCTCAGTAAAAAAAGGTCCTTATATTGACGAGAAGCTTCAAAAGCGTATTCAGCTTATGAATAAATCAAATCAGAAAAAGGTGATCAAGACTTGGGCTAGACGCTCAACGATTACGCCGGAATTTGTAGGGCACACCATAGCGATTCATAATGGCAATAAGTTTATCCCGGTATTTATTTCTGAAAATATGGTAGGTCATAAGCTCGGTGAGTTTTCGCCGACCCGCACGTTCAGGGGGCATGGCGGAAGATCTGCTGAACGGTCATCGAAAATTAGGTAGGCAAAGTATGGAAGCACGTGCAGTTGCAAAATATGTAAGAATGTCTCCTCGAAAAGCTAGACGAGTGATTGACTTGATCCGCGGAGTGGGAGTGGACAAAGCGTTGAATGTCTTGCATTACACTCACAAAGCTGCCGCTCAACCGATTGAGAAAACTTTAAGATCTGCTGTTGCTAATATGTTGACCCGTGAAGAGGCCTCCAATATCGACCCGGAAAGTTTAATGGTTAAGGAGGCGTATGTTGACCAGGGTTTTTCGTTGAAGAGATTCAGAGCAGCTTCCATGGGGCGGGCCATGCGTATAAAACGACCCAGTTGCCACATCACAATTGTGGTTGCGGCAATGGACGACTCACCTGAAAAAATAAAAGAGCGGAGGTAACTTGGGACAAAAAACTCACCCGGTTGGGATACGTCTGGGAATTATTCGAGATTGGGAATCCAATTGGTATGATGAGCGTGGGTTTGCAGCAAAACTTGAAGAAGATTTAATGCTACGCAAGTATATTCGCAGTCGATTGCAGAACGCCGGTATTTCAAAAATTGGTATCGAAAGAACAGCACAGGTGGTTACCTTGTCGATTCATACGGCGAGACCCGGGATTGTGATCGGGAGAAAAGGCTCTGAGGTAGATAAATTAAAGGAAGAGTTGCAACGCCTTACAAAAAAGGATGTTCAATTAAATGTAAATGAGATTAAGAAGCCGGAATTGGACGCCTATTTGGTGGCTGAAAATGTTGCTCGGCAATTGGAGGCGAAGATTCCTTTTAAAAGAGCAATGAAGAAGGCTGTCATGAGTACGATGCGTATGGGGGCTGAGGGTGTAAGGGTTACTTGTGCCGGCAGGTTGGGCGGGGCTGAAATGGCAAGACGCGTACACGCCCGAGATGGTCGTATTCCTCTTCATACTTTGCGTGCTGATATCGATTACGCTAGTTTAACGGCCAGAACGCCTCATGGCGCGATCGGCGTGAAGGTTTGGATTTGTAAAGGGGAAGTGATAGGTCGTTAGGGAGATGAATTTATGTTAATGCCAAAACGGGTAAAGTATCGTAAGCAGCAACGTGGTCGGATGAAGGGCAAAGCCGTTCGGGGTTCCAGAATTTCTTTCGGGGAGTATGGCTTGAAATCAATGGCGCCTGCGTGGGTTACATCGCGGCAAATCGAAGCTGCACGTATTGCAATGACTCGTTATATTAAAAGAGGCGGCAAGGTTTGGATTCGAATTTTTCCCGATAAACCTGTAACCAAGAAACCTGCTGAAACCAGGATGGGTAAGGGTAAGGGTTCTCCCGAATACTGGGTGGCCGTAGTTAAGCCAGGCAGAGTTTTGTTTGAGTTGAGTGGTGTCTCAGAAGAGGTGGCCAAGGAGGCGCTCAGGTTGGCGGCTCATAAGTTACCGTTTAACACTCGTTTTGTAAGTCAGACGGACTTTGGTGAATAGACGATGAAAATGCAAGAAGTAAAAGAGTTAACAAAGGACGAAACCGATTTACGGTTAACTGATTCATTGGACGAATTGTACAATCTTCGCTTTCAACATGCGATGCATCAATTGGATAATCCCAAGCGATTGAGCGAGGTTCGAAAAGATATCGCCCGCTTAAAAACAGTCTTACATGAGTACGAATTAGGTATCCGGGCCACGAAAGAATCGGCAATGGATAAAGAGCAGGTTAAAGAAGAAAAATCAAAATAAGATTGGATACAGATGGAAGAGCGTGGCCGTAGAAAATCAAAGATTGGCAGTGTCGTTTCGAATAAAATGGACAAGAGTGTTGTAGTGTCTGTCGAGCGTTTAATAAAACATCCGTTGTATGGAAAATATTTCAGGAAGACATCCAAGTTTATGGCGCATGATGAAGAGAATCAGTGTCAGGTTGGAGATACGGTCAAGATCGTGGAGACCCGGCCGTTAAGCAAGTTGAAAAGATGGCGTCTTGTTGAAGTAATCGAAAAAGCCAAATAAACTACCCGATTGGTGAGGAGAAAATGGTTCAGCAATATACAAGATTGAATGTCGCAGACAACACAGGTGCTAAAAAGGTCATGTGCATTATGGTTCCCGGAGGAACCAAAAGAAAATATGCGCATGTGGGTGATTGTATTATAGTTTCGGTAAAGTCTGCAATACCTGGCAGCGCTGTAAAAAAAGGTGAAGTCAGTAAAGCTGTCATCGTGCGAACCAAAAAAGAGATTCGCAGGTCTGATGGTTCTTATATCCGGTTTGATGAAAATGCCGCGGTTTTAATCAATGATCAAAATGAACCAAGGGGTACGAGGATTTTCGGGCCGGTTGCCCGTGAACTTAGAGACAGGCAATTTATGAAAATTGTTTCTCTGGCACCAGAGGTTTTATAGAAATATCAGTGGAGAAATTTGATGCACGTTAGACGGAATGATCAAGTATTAGTGCTGTCGGGTGAATATCGCGGTAAGAAGGGCAAGGTTTTGAAGGTTTTTGCTACTCAAAACAGGGTCATCGTTGAGGGCATTAATTTTATTAAACGCCATATGCGCCCTTCAAACAAAATGCCTCAGGGTGGTATTATCAAAAAGGAAGCGCCTGTCAATGTTTCAAATGTGATGGTCATCTGCCCTAAATGCAATACTCCGACCCGTATTAAAAGGAATTTCCTGGGGAAAGAAGGAAAGAATTCACGGAGAAAAGCGAGAGTTTGTAGGAACTGCAGTGAGATGATTCAGGAATCGGCCTGACAACCTGTACAATAAAAGGAACTGAGTTGAAATGGCGAAATACGAGCCAAGGTTAATTGTTGAATATAAAAAGAATATTGTGCCGAAACTGATGAAACGTTTCAGTTATCAGAATGTGATGCAAGTCCCGAGGTTTGAGAAGATAGTTGTGAATCTTGGTGTTGGCGAGGCTATACAAGATTCCAAACTTATAGACAAATCGAGTGAGGATTTGCAAGTTATCTCCGGTCAAAAACCGTTAATTACAAAAGCGAAAAAGGCTATCTCCAACTTTAAAATCAGAGAGGGGAATAAGATCGGTTGTAAAGTCACTTTGAGGCGCTGGCGAATGTACGAATTCATCGATAGGTTGATCAATATCGATATACCCAGAATTAGAGATTTCAGGGGACTTTCAGACCGCTCTTTTGATGGTCGGGGAAACTATACGCTTGGTATCAAGGAACAAATTATTTTCCCGGAAATAGATTACGATAAGATTGATCGTGTTCGCGGAATGGATATAACGATTGTAACGTCCGCGCAAAGCGATGAAGAAGCTTATGAACTTTTAGCCGCTTTCGGGATGCCGTTTAGAAAACAAAGCGAATCACAAGATAATTAAAAGGTGAATCCTTGGCAAAAAAATCTTTAATTGCGAAGCAGAAAAGAGAGCCTAAGTTCCAAGTGCGGAAATATAATCGGTGTTCGAAATGTGGACGACCGCGGGCATATCTGCGAAAATTTGGATTATGTAGAATTTGTTTTCGCCAGTTGGCCTTAGAGGGAAAAATTCCCGGGGTTAGAAAGGCGAGTTGGTAGAAATTGAGGATATCGTAATATGAGTATGACGGATACTGTTGCGGATTATTTGACCCGAATAAGAAATGCTAAAAATGCAAAGCATCATAAAGTGGACATACCAGCGTCGAATATGAAGAAAGAGTTGACGAGAATTCTCAAAAATTATGGGTATATTAAAGATTATTTACTCATTGATGACAAAAAAAGCGGGTATATTCGTATCTATTTAAAATACGATACAAACGGAGACAGCGTCATTCGAGGTCTTAAGAGAATCAGCACGCCAGGTTTAAGGCAATATGTGAGCAGTAAAGAAATACCGCGGGTTTACAACAATCTGGGCATTGCGATTCTCTCAACTCCACGGGGAGTGATTTCTGATCGCGATGCAAAGAAGTTGAATGTTGGCGGTGAAGTTGTGTGTCACGTTTGGTAGATTCTGAAGCGTAGGAGAAATCAGTGTCAAGAGTTGGAAAAAAGCCGATTGGGCTTCCCGAAGGGGTCGAAGTAAAAATTAGCAACGGCACGGTTGAAGTAGCCGGACCAAAGGGGAAGCTCTCCGGTGCGGTAAACCCGGAAATCAAATTAGAAATAAAGGACGGACAGCTAACTGTTTTACGTCCAAATGACAGCAAGTATTATAAATCATTGCACGGGCTTTACCGAAGTCTTTTGACCAACATGGTTGAAGGGGTCACAAAAGGTTTCGAGAAAAAACTCGAGATAGTGGGTGTTGGCTACAAGGCTGAAATGAGCAATGACCGTCTAACTTTACAGCTCGGATATTCACATCAAATCATTTTTTTACCTCCAGAAGGTATTGAAATATTGGTCGCCGATCCAACCAGTATAAGTGTGCGTGGCATCGATAAGCAGTTGGTTGGCCAGGTGGCCGCAAAAATTCGTTCTTTCCGACCCCCGGAACCTTACAAAGGCAAGGGGATCAAGTATGTCGATGAATATATCCGAAGAAAAGCTGGAAAGACGGCTGCGTAACTGAGATTTCAAATTCAAGGGACCCCCGATGCCAGATAAGAATAAAATCAAAACTTTTCGAAGGCTGCGAAAAAAGAAGCGAATTCACAAAGTTGTTTCCGGAACGAGCGAAAGACCTCGGTTGGCTGTTTTTCGTAGCGCGAGTAATATTTACGCGCAACTGATCGACGATGTCGCCAATCGAACATTGGCCGGAGTTTCTACGCTTACTCCTGCGCTGAAGGACCAGGTTTCTAAGACCAAAGGTAAGGTCGAAGGTGCCAAACTGGTTGGCAAAGCGATTGCTGACAAGGCGAAGGCACTAAAAGTCGAAACGGTTGTGTTTGATCGGGGAGGGTACTTATATCACGGTAGGGTCAGAGCGGTTGCAGAGGGTGCCCGTGAAAATGGACTGAAATTTTAATACTTTGGAGAAACTAATTGAATAAAAGAGCGGCAAAGATTAACCCTGGCGAAATGGACTTAAAAGAACGTGTCATTCAGGTCAATCGTGTTGCTAAGGTTGTGAAGGGTGGCCGGCGTTTTAGTTTTAATGCCATTGTGGTTGTAGGCGACGGTAATGGGCATGTTGGAACCGGCTTGGGAAAGGCAAATCAAGTTATTGACGCGATAGCAAAGGGTACTGAGAATGCTAAGAAAAGTTTGATTCGAGTGCCACTTGTACATGGAACGATTCCCCACACTGTAAATGGTAAATTTGGGGCAGGCAAGGTTTTTCTCAAGCCTGCATCACCTGGAACCGGAGTTATTGCCGGAGGCGCAATCAGAGCAATCGTGGAATCGGTTGGAATCCAGAATATTTTAACGAAGTCTCTTGGCTCCGCTAATCCTCACAACATCGTAAAAGCAACAATGAAAGCTTTATCGGAATTGATGGAAGTGTCTGTGATCGCGCGTCAACGGGGGTTGACCATAGATGAAGTTTTTAATAAAGTAACCGTATAGGCTCATAGAAAAATGGCAAAAAAGCAACTCAAGATTACTCAATTTAGAAGCGTTATCGGGCGCCATTTTAGACAAAAGCGGACTATCGTGGCTCTGGGATTGGGAAAGTTGCATCGCTCGGTCATTCATAACGATACGCCTCAAATTCAAGGTATGATAAAAAAGGTCAGCCATCTTGTTAAGGTTGAGACGGTGTAGTTGAAAAAAAAGAGGGAAAGATGGATTTAGGTTCGTTAAAATACGCCCCGGGTTCAGTCAAAAAGAAAAAAAGAATTGGCCGGGGACAGGGTTCCGGTTCAGGCAAGACAGCTGGAAGGGGGCATAAGGGTCAAAGATCTCGTTCCGGTTCAAAAATTCGACCGTGGTTTGAGGGCGGCCAGATGCCGTTGCAGCGTCGGGTTCCTAAGCGTGGTTTTACCAATATTTTCAAAAAGAAATTCCAAATTGTGAATTTAAAAGATTTAGACAGAGTCAAGAAGGCTGGGGTAATTTCCCCTGGAGTCCTTTTTGATTCAGGTGTGATTGGTAATAAAAATATCCCAGTCAAGGTATTGGGCGATGGAGAGCTGAAGAAAGCCATGGATGTATCTGCGCATGCTTTTAGCGCTTCTGCAAAAGAAAAAATTGAGAAGTCCGGAGGGAAAGTAGTCGTATTATGATACAGGGTTTCCAAAGTATTTTTAAGATTCCGGAGTTAAAGCAGAGAATTATTTTTACCCTGTTGGTTCTCATTGTGTATCGCATCGGTGGCCATATTCCTGTGCCCGGGATAAACAGCGGGGCACTCTTGGCTTTTTTCGATGAAGCCAGTCAGGGCCGGGGACTTCTCAGTCTTTACGATTTGTTCGCAGGAGGGGCGTTTAAGCGTGCCACCGTTTTTGCATTAGGAATTATGCCGTACATCTCAGCATCTATTATTATTCAACTTTTAGGCGCTGTTGTTCCTTATTTCCAAAAGCTTCAAAAAGAAGGACAAGAAGGGCAGAAGAAAATAACTCAATATACGCGCTATGGCACTGTGCTAATATCCGCGATGCAAGCTTATGGTGTGAGCGTATTCTTGGAAAGTATCAAGACCAATACCGGCATACCGGTTGTACCTGATGCCGGCTGGGATTTTAGATTATTGACTATGATCACCTTGGGCGCAGGTACGGTCATGATCATGTGGCTTGGGGAACAAATTACCGAGCGAGGTATCGGAAACGGTATCTCGTTGATAATTTTTATCGGTATAATTTCCACCTTTCCCAGTGCGGTGCGCGGTGAGTGGCAACAGCTCAGCAGTGGGAATCGCGGTTTAATAGCAGAGGTTGTTTTGATGGGTCTGATGGTTCTTACTATCGCTGCGGTTGTGGCATTGACTCAGGGTACACGTAAAATTCCGGTTCAATACGCAAAGCGGGTTGTCGGGCGGAAAATATATGGCGGACAAAGTACCCATATTCCGCTCCGGGTAAACACCGCCGGTGTCATGCCAATCATCTTTGCTCAATCGATTATGTTCGTGCCGCAGACGGTGCTGCAGTTTTTTCCGAACAGCGATTTCATGAATACTGTTTCAAGGTATTTTGATTTTCAGTCAATGGTTTACTGGTCTATTTATGGAACCTTGATTGTTTTTTTCACTTACTTTTATACTGCTATTGCGTTTAATCCGGTGGATGTCGCTGATAATATGAAAAAACACGGCGGATTTATCCCCGGCGTGAGACCCGGTAAAAAGACTGCTGAGTTCATCGACAATATTTTAACCAGAATTACACTTCCCGGCTCTATCTGTCTCGCCGTAATAGCGGTTTTTCCATATATCATCACCAGATTTGTACCAAATATGTCGTTTAATTTTGCTTCTTTTTACGGCGGCACATCTCTCCTGATTATTGTTGGTGTGGCTTTGGATACTTTGCAACAACTCGAGTCTCATTTAATGATGCGCCATTATGACGGTTTCATGAAGGGAAGCAGCAAAATTAGGGGGCGGCGTCGAATGTAATTTGCAGTTCGATGTTCCTTGGAAAAGCAAAAATGATTCATATACGTAGTAAGCGAGAAATTGAGTTAATTAGAAATAGTTGCCGGATAGTTTTGGCCGCTTTTGATTTTGTGGAGAAATTAATTAAGCCTGGTGTTGAAACCGGTTTTTTAGATGGAAAAATCGAAAAATTCATAGTGTCAAAGGGAGCAAGACCCGCATTTAAGGGGTACAGAGGTTTTCCGGCAAGTTCATGTATTTCCGTTGAAGATGAAGTTGTTCACGGGATTCCAGGTAGGAGAACACTTAAGGAAGGTGAAATAGTTAGTATCGATATAGGAGTGGAATGTGAAGGTTTTTTCGGCGATAGTGCAAAGACTTTTGCAGTCGGCGAAATTTCACCAGAAAAAAAGCATCTTATGAAGATAACCAAACAATCTTTAGATGAAGGTGTAAAAGAGGCAAACTGCGGTGCCAGGTTGTCAAATGTCTCTCACAGAATTCAAACGATCGTTGAGGATGCCAGTTTTTCGATAGTACGGGAATTGGTCGGTCACGGTATTGGCCGGAAGCTTCATGAGGATCCCCAAGTTCCCAATTTTGGCTCTCGCAATTCCGGACCAAGGCTGCGGGAGGGTATGGTTTTGGCTATCGAGCCGATGGTTAATTTTGGCGATTATGCAGTGGAAACTTTAGACGACGAATGGACGGTTGTGACAGCGGATGGCTCACCATCTGCACATTTTGAGTATACAGTTGCCGTCACCAGTAATGGGCCTGAAATTTTGACTCCCTATAAGTAGACCTATGGCAAAAGAAGCGTCAATTAAAGTAGACGGTACCATAACGGAAACTTTGCCCAATGCTACATTCAGGGTTGAGTTAGAAAATGGGCATAAAGTCCTGGCACATATTTCAGGCAAAATGAGAATGCATTTTATTAAGATTCTTCCCGGTGACAAAGTAACTCTGGAACTCTCGCCTTACGATTTAAGCCGGGGTAGAATAACATATAGGTATAAGTGAGGTAACGAATGAAAGTTCGGTCGGCGGTGAAAAAAATGTGTGACAATTGCAAGATTATTCGCAGAAAGGGTAGAGTCATTGTCATTTGCAAGAACCCCCGGCATAAGCAGCGTCAGGGTTAAGAATGTTTGAGGAGGTATGTTTTGGCTAGAATTTCTGGAGTAGATTTGCCTAGGGATAAGCGAGTGGAAATTGGATTGACATATATTTACGGTATCGGCTTATCGAGTTCGCAAAAAATTTTGAACCAGGCTCAGGTAGATGGAGGCATACGGGTAAAGGATTTATCTACTGAAGACGTAACCAAAATTCGAAATATAGTCACCAAGGATTTCAAAGTTGAAGGTGCTTTGAGAACGGATATTAACATTAATATCAAGCGGCTTATGGATATTGGGTGTTACCGTGGCCTGAGGCACCGGCGGAAACTTCCGTCTCGTGGGCAGCGTACTCATACAAATGCCCGGACTCGTCGGGGGAGAAGAGGAGCAACTGTTGGTGGCAAAAAAAAATAAGTTGATTAATCATATTAAGGAAACTATGTAAATGGCGGCGCCAAAAAGAAAAAAAGGTAAAAAGAAAGAAAGAGTTGAATCTAATGGAGTGGCGCATATCAAAGCCACTTTTAACAACACAATCGTGACGCTGACAGATCAATACGGAAATGTGATCTCCTGGGCTTCCGCCGGCAAGATTGGTTTTAAAGGGTCGCGAAAGAGTACTCCATTTGCGGCGCAGCTTTCTGCTGAAAATGCTGCTAAGGCAGCTATGGAGTTAGGGCTTCAGAGGGTCGAGGTGTTGATAAAGGGTCCAGGCTCCGGCAGAGAATCAGCTGTTAGATCGCTACAGGCTGCAGGATTGGAAATCACGGCTATTAAGGATGTGACGCCAATCCCCCACAATGGCTGCAGACCACCAAAAAGAAGACGTGTTTGATCAACTAGTTATGAGGGTATAAAAATAAATGGCAAGATATATTGGACCGGTTTGTAAACTTTGCAGAAGAGAAGAGGAAAAACTATTTCTGAAGGGCACGAAGTGTATGACGCCGAAATGCCCGGTGGACAAAAAAGCTTACCCTCCGGGGCAACACGGTACACGGCGGCGTTTTAAGCAGTCCGAGTATGGCATTCAATTGCGAGCTAAACAAAAAGTTCGTCGAATCTATGGTGTTTTAGAGTCGCAGTTCAGAAATTATTTTGAGAGCGCAGAACGGCAAAAAGGAATTACAAGCGAAAATTTGCTGCAATTGCTTGAGAGGCGCCTCGATAATATTGTCTATCGTTTAGGTTTTGCTCCGTCACGGAAATCTGCGCGCCAGTTGGTTCGTCATCGTCACTTTATGGTGAACGGACGGCTGGTCGACATTCCCTCCTATAGTTTGAAGGCGGGTGATCAAGTGAAAGTCAAGGATAAAAGCAAGAAACTGGAAATGATTCATGCTGCAATGAAAAAAATTCGCGAAGATAAACAACTACCATGGTTAGAGTTAGATAAAGCCGCTATGGTTGGAACCTTGATGAATATTCCGGCTAGGGCTGATATCCCATTAGAGGTTAATGAATCTTTGATTGTAGAGTTGTATTCCAAATAGATGAACTTAAGGATAAGTGGAGAATATAAAAAGTATGAATTGGCCTAATCTTCAGATGCCTGAAAGTATTGAGATCGATGAGGCAAATTACTCGGATAGTTTCGGTAGATTTATTTTACAACCCTTGGAACGAGGTTTTGGCGTAACAATCGGTAATTCTTTACGAAGAATTCTTTTGTCTTCGTTGCCAGGTGCAGCTATCTCCATGATTCGGGTCGATGGCGTTCTGCACGAACTAACTACGATTCCGGGGGTGGTGGAGGATGTGGCGGAAATGATTTTGAATTTAAAGGAAGTTAGATTCAAATTAATGACAAAACGTCCAGAGAAATTGACGGTCCATCTTGAAGGGCCACGTGACTTTAAAGCGGGTGATATCCAGAATGGAACCACAGAGTTTGAAATTCTAAACCCCGACCATCACATAGCTACTCTCAATAATGAAGCTAATTTTGATATTGAATTTAGAATCTCTCGCGGTCATGGTTATGTTCCGGCTGAAGAGAACAAACAACCGGATCAGCCAATAGGCTCTATTCCAATCGATGCAATTTATACACCCATCAAAAGAGTCTCCTATAATGTAGAAAACACTCGTCTTGAAGATAGAACGGATTACGAAAAACTGATACTTGAAGTAGAAACCGATGGGAGTATAACTCCCGATGATGCTTTGACTTATGCGGCAAAAATTTTAAAGGATCATGTTCAACTTTTTATTAATTTTGACATCGAACCTGAAGAAGAAGAGCCCGTTGAGGTTGACGAAGAAGTTCTGCAAATCCGCCGGCTCTTAAAAATGCCGGTTGATGAGCTTGAATTATCCGTTCGCTCATACAATTGTCTGATGGCTGCAAATATCAAGACGATTGGCGATCTGGTGAAAAGAGATGAACCCGAGATGCTCAAGTTTAGAAACTTTGGCAGAAAGTCCTTGCAAGAATTAACCAAAATTTTAGAGGAAAAGGGCCTTCACTTCGGATTCGATACTGAAAAATACCTCAAAGGGGGCACTGAATGATTACTGGAAATATCGGTTATGCGCCATAAAAAAGTAAACGCGAAATTAAATAGAACCGCTGCGCACAGGAAAGCTTTATACTCCAATGTTGCCATTTCCTTGTTTGAGCATAAGCAAGTGAAGACGACCACCGCTAAAGCAAAAGCGGTCAGAAAAACTGTCGATCGCCTCATCACTTTTGCGAAGCGAGGAACCTTGGCTGATCGCAGGCAGGTTCTAAGGACAATTCGCGACAGGAGCGTTGTTAAAAACCTTTTCGATGAGATTGCTCCAACGTATAAAGAACGGCACGGCGGATACACGCGGGTCATCAAGCTTGGCCGCCGCAGAGGCGACGGTGCTGAAATGGCCTTGTTGGAGTTGGTTGGTTATGAAGGCGTTCTGATGGAAAAGCATAAATCCACAGAAGAAGAGAAGTCCAAGAAAAAAGATACACAGAAAGCTGAAAAAGAAAAGTCCGAATCTAAAGAGTAACTCTCTTTAAAAGAAATGTTTTCTTTATGGAAATTTAAAGCCGATTGATGGGTTTAGCAGTCGGCTTTTTTATTTTTTTGTGACATAACTAAAATATCATGAGCAAAAGTAAGGCAATCCGAGCTCCGAGAGGCACTAAGCTCTCCTGTAAAGGCTGGGCACAGGAAGCAGCTATGCGGATGTTGATGAACAATCTTGATCCCGATGTGGCTGAAGATCCGGAAAATTTAATCATTTACGGCGGTACGGGTCGGGCGGCTCGAAACTGGGACTGCTATAATCAAATTGTCAAGTCACTGCAGGATCTCGAAAATGATGAAACGCTGCTCGTTCAATCGGGTAAACCTGTGGGGGTTTTTCGAACGCATCCTTACGCGCCGAGAGTTATTATTGCAAATTCACTGCTAGTACCGGCATGGGCAACTTCTGAGTACTTTCGTGATCTGGAAGATAAGGGGCTAACCATGTATGGCCAGATGACCGCCGGAAGTTGGATTTATATTGGCACGCAGGGAATCCTGCAGGGAACTTATGAAACTTTCGCCGCAGCTGCTAATAAGCATTTCGATGGGGATTTAAAAGGCAAGTGGATCGTCTCCGGCGGCTTAGGGGGGATGGGGGGCGCTCAGCCATTGGCGGCGACGATGAACGGAGCGGTTTTTCTGGGGATTGAGATCGATGAACGCAAAATCGAACGCAGAATTCAGACGGGTTATTGCGATAAAAGCACATCTAGTTTGGATGAGGCCTTGCAGATTGTTCAAGCTGCAAAAGAAAAACAAGAAGCGGTCTCGGTTGCGTTATTGGGTAATTGCGCTGATGTTTTGCCCGAACTTGTCAAACGTGGGCTTGTTCCGGATTTGTTAACTGACCAAACCTCGGCACACGATGAATTAGCCGGCTATGTGCCTTCGGGAATAACTTATGAAGGAGCGCTTCATTTACGGAAATCAGATCCGCGGGAGTATATCAAAAAAAGCTATTATTCAATCGTGACTCACGTGGAGGCCATGCTGAAGCTGCAAAGCATGGGCGCTGTGACATTTGATTACGGAAATAATATACGCGGCCAGGCGCTAAAAGCAGGACTCAAAAATGCCTTTGACTTTCCAGGGTTTGTACCGGCTTATATCCGACCGCTTTTTTGTGAGGGGAAAGGTCCTTTCCGTTGGGTGGCGCTCTCCGGTGATGAGGAAGATATTTTTAAAACTGATGAAATTATTGTGAAACTGTTTCCCGGAGATAAGCCGCTTGGCCGTTGGATAAAGATGGCTCGGGAGAGAATTGCCTTTCAGGGATTACCTGCTCGGATTTGCTGGCTCGGTTACGGCGAACGCGCTAGGTTCGGCCTGGCAATTAATGAACTGGTTGCAAATGGGGAGATAAAAGCGCCTATCGTCATCGGCAGGGATCATCTTGATTGCGGCTCGGTCGCTTCTCCAAACCGCGAAACCGAAGGCATGAAGGACGGCTCCGACGCCATTGCGGATTGGCCGATCTTGAATGCGCTCTTAAACACAGCTTCAGGAGCAACCTGGGTTTCAGTGCACCACGGTGGCGGTGTTGGCATTGGTAATTCAATTCACGCTGGCCAAGTGATTGTGGCAGACGGTACCAATGAAGCTGCTGAACGGCTTGAACGTGTTTTGACTAACGATCCCGGAATTGGCGTTGCCAGGCATGCGGATGCTGGATATGACGAAGCGATTAAGACGGCGAATGAAAAGGGAGTAAACATACCGATGTTAAGTGATAAATCAAGGGAATAAAAATTGCGAGCCGACTTCATTATAAAGAACTGCGCTGAAATTGTCACTCCGCTTGGAAGCGGAGAATTTAAGCCAGCCTCCTTTGAGACAATCACAGATGGGGCTTTAGCAGCCTTTGAAGGTGAAATTGTTTTTGTCGGCAAAACAGCAGAACTCGATAAAGTCGAAACGGTGCAGGGAGCAGAAATAATCGAAGCAACTGGAAAAATTGTTACACCCGGTTTCGTCGATAGCCATACCCATCCGATTTTTGGAGACACGCGGGAAAATGAGTTTGAAATGCGTATAGCTGGGAAAAGCTATGAAGAGATCGCTTTGGCAGGTGGGGGGATTCGGTCGAGTGTGCGTAGTCTTCGGAATACTTCCAAGGAGGAGTTGGTTGAGAGAATCTTACCCCGTTTGGATAGATTCATCGAATACGGCACCACAACAATTGAGGCAAAAAGCGGCTATGGTCTGACATGCGAAGATGAAATCAAGTCACTTGAAGTTATTAATGAATTAAACCAGCGACACCCGCTGGACTTGGTGCCAACTTTTTTAGGAGCGCATGAAATTCCGGACGAATATCGCGATAACAACGATGGCTACATTGATCTGGTCATCAATGAAATGATGCCCGAAGTTAAAGAAAGAAATTTAGCTGAGTTCTGTGATATTTTCTGCGAGTCTCATGTTTTCTCGGTGAAGGATTGCAGAAAAATTTTAAGCGCTGCTAAAGACGCGGGATTCAAACTAAAAATACACGCGGACCAGCTTACCAGAAACGGTGGTACCGCCCTGGCTGCAGAATTAGGTGCAACTTCAGCTGATCATCTGGAATACACAGACGAAAATGACTGGGAGAAAATGGTCAATAGTAGAGTTGTGCCGGTCTTGTTGCCAGGCGCTGTTTTCTTTTTGGGAAAAGAAAAATATGCCCAAGCCACCAGAATGCATGAGGTCGGGCTGCCAATTGCAATTGCTACGGATTTTAACCCGGGCACATGCATGAGCGAATCGATGCCCTTTATATTAACTTTGGCTTGTTTAAAACTAAAACTCAAACCCGCTGAAGCACTCACCGCAGCCACTTACCATGCTGCTTTGGCTATTGATCGCGGGAACTTATTCGGGTCTTTGGAAGTAGGAAAAAAAGCTGATTTGGTGACATGGGATGTTCCAAACCTGAGCTATATACCTTACCACTTTGGTGTAAACTTAATTAAGACTGTTGTGAAATCCGGCAAAATAGTTTATGAAAGCTGAATAATTCGAGGATATTAATGGAAAGCGGTTTTTTGAATAGATTTAGGACATTTAAGTTAAACAAAAAAAGCAGCGGGTTCATTATGTATTTTTGCCTAATCTGCTCGATGAGTTGTGGCAGTGATAAATCGATCCAGGGTTTTGGCGAAGAGGCTGGATTCGATCCAGACGACAGAGGAATCGTTGGCAATAAGCTAATAACCACATTGGAAATCGAAGAGTCTTTTTCAGACACTCTGGTTGCTACCGGCAGAGCACCCTTGCTGCTCCTTGGCGTTTTTAAGAATATCGAGACCAATATTTTGCTTAAATTTGAAAACATACCCGACACAGTCACGATAACAAATGCAACCATTTCGATTCGAACGAGGGAGCTCTTTGGGGATAACCGAAATAAATCTTCCTTTATGGCGAGTATCCATGCAGTGCGAGAAGATTGGCAGGAGGAGAAGGTTACGGACGATAATTTTGCCAGATCTTTCGACGCCAACGCAATAGCGAGTGCTGAAATCCTGTCCCTTGCAGGCACTGCCCTCGATTCCAATTTGACCAGGATTGAAACTGTTCGATTTCCTTTAAACTCTGAAGGCGTTGATCTAGTCAAGAGCTGGGTAGATACTACCGCAGATAATTTTGGTTTTTTCCTTAACTTCGGTCCGCAAAGTCTTTTCATTAAAGAGTTCTTTTCAAAGGATGACCCAAACCGGCAGCCTATGCCAACCTTGGACCTTGAAGTTCTTGACGGTACTGAGAAAGATACTATATTTATACCCGTCAGTGCTGATGCCTATTTGTTCAGCAGTTCGATAGAGCCGCCAGCCGGGCGATTGTATGTTGATAACGTATTTAGTCGACAAACCGTGGTTAAATTTGATTTGTCCGGGATTGACAGTTTATCGACTATCAATAGGGCTGATTTAACACTTAGCTTGGATGTTGAGAATTCAGTCCTTGGCAACGATCCGTTCGTGCTTCAAATGATTAGTTTGGATTCACCGTTTGAATCACCCGAAACGCTTAGCCTTGGCACAATCGCAGTTGACCCGCAAGTGATACCCCTTATAAACCGAGGTGAGACCACTATCACCATCCCAATAACTAATATTATCCAATTGTGGGTTAATAATCGAATTGATAATAACGGCCTTTTAATCAGGACGGCAACTCCCGGTCTGGACGTAGCCAGGGTTGCGTTTCTGTCTGCAGCATTGGACTCCGCCAAAAGTGCGAGATTAGAAATTGATTTCACAACGTCCCCGGTAATCCCATAAAAATGAGAAAATTAATGATCAGCAAAAAAAATATCCTAAAAGTACTCGTATTAATACTGTTAATATTTGGTGCGGTTTTTAATTCTCTTGAGGCGCAGTCATTCTATTCTTCAAGAGGAATTGGCCTTGTGCGTTATTTTGTTAGTGGGCGGAGCGCTGGGATGGCTGGTGTTGGGCTGGCGTTGACCGATAATCTAACCGTAAGTTTTTTAAACCCCGCAAGCTTGAGCGCGTTGTCTTTTACAACTATTTCAGCTAATTTCAGGCACTCATCGGCGAATTTGAAAAGTGCTTCTCAGGAGGCTTCAATCACAGATTCCAATGTTTCCGGGGTTCAATTTGTCATCCCGCTTAAACAAAATAGAGTTGCCTTGGCAATTGGACTCAGCCCATATAGCACTGTTGAAGTATCATTTACTTCTGATGAAGCATCAACGGAGGAAAAACCGCTTTTAGAGACTGTTTCTTATGATGGCGGTGTGAATACCGGATTTCTCAGCCTATCTATCAAGCCCTTTGATAGGCTCTACATCGGTGCCACCACACTTTTTTATTTTGGGCTTCTGAAAAATATTCAGAGAATCGATTTTGCATCCCCCGACTTAAGAGATACTCAGATTGAACTAAGCCGGAGTGTTACCGGAGTAAATCTGAGATTTGGAGTTATCTTCAAAATTTTGTCAAATTGGAATATCGCCGGTGTTCTTACGCCGCGGGTAACTTTGAATTCAGATAACACCCTCAATCTTAATATTACGGAATTTTCCAATATATCTTCTACTGCTATTGAACTTCCATTGGCGTTCGGAATTGGTACATCATTTGCTGTAGGACGAAAATTGTCGGTCGGTATTGATTATTATAGGCAGCAATGGAGTGAAGTCGGTAAAGATGGTTTTAACCATGATAGTCAAAGATTCGCACTTGGATTAGAGTTTTCGGGAAAGGGGTCTTTTCGAGATTCATACTTTAGCAGGATGGCGGTGAGAGCAGGTATCTATTATAAAAACCTGGGATTGGAAGATCCGATTGGTGAGAAGGTATCTGAAATTTTTGGCACATTCGGTTTAGGCGTGCCGATAAAATGGCGTGCGGGTCGTTTAGATCTCGCGTTAGAAGCCGGCCGACGAGGTTCCTCTTCAAAGAATCCATTTCGTGAAAATGTAATTCGGTTCACCGGCAGCATTACTATCGGCGAAAGATGGTTTCTGCGCCGGCGATAAATTAATTGTAACAATTCACTTGCATTTTAAGTAATTTTTTCTTAAAGTTTTTTGCTTAAGTTGTTAACTCTACTCTTGTTCAACCATTTCTTCTTTTTATAAGAGTTTGAAATTAAAAAATATGCGGAGGTAGCGAAAGTGCGAAAAGAAACTTTAATGACCAATAAATTAATAAACTGTGTTGGGTTGATTTTGATTTTAGGATTTGCGGCTACTGCCACTGTGGAAAATTCTTTTGCTCAAAGGAAGAAAAAGAAGGGAAAAAATAACAGCGAAGTTGACGTTGAAGCTGCAAGAAAGAAATACGAATTTGAATTATTGAAAAATTGGAGTTTCGGATACGAGAATTATAAGAACAAACAATACGATAGCTCAAAAAAGCATTTTTGGAATGTGGCTAAACTTGACACGATAAATAAGTTCGGGGCAAAAACCTATCGGTATTTAGGCAACAGTTATTTGAAAGGCGGTGATCCGGATAGCGCCCAGGTCATTTTTGAGTTAGGTACCGAAAAGTATCCGGAATATACTTATTTACATCGAATGGTTGGCTACCTTTTGTCAAACCGCGGGCTCACCGAAGAAGCCGTTGCGCGATATCAAAAAGTTGTGGAACAAGCTCCTGAGTCTGTTGATGATTGGAATCAGCTAGCTTCACTTTATGTAAAATTAGAACAGGATGAAGATGCGATTGCTGCTTATGACAAAATCCTCGCCCTCGAACCTGACAATATGGATGCTCTACAAAAGAAAACTGCCTTGATTGGCAGGAGTGGCGATATAGAGGCTCTCATCGCTGAAAAAGAAAAGATAAGAGAACTAGATCCTCAAAATAGCCAGGTGCGCTTTGATCTTGGCAGGTTGTATTTTGAGCAAGTTGAAGACTTTGAAAAGTCGATTGAACGCTTCCAGGAATTTTTGAGCGGAGTCCCTAACGATATTGCCGCAATGCAGTACGTTGGAAATGCTTATAGACGCTTAGATAAATCAAATAATGCGATAACGCAGTTTAAGGCCATTCTGCAAGTTCAACCGGAGAACAAAAAAGTTATGGCCGAGATTAGCCGTTGCTATAAAGATTTGGGCAGATTTGTCCGCGCTCGCTCCTATGCCAGGAAAGTCTTGGCTATTGATAAAGCCTACGGCATGGGTTGGATAGCGTTGGGTGAGGCTTATGAAGCTTCCGCTGAACGTTGTATCAACCAGAAGGACAGCAAAGTAGGCTTCAATGATAAGTTAGTTTATGAACTTGCTTCTGTTCAATATAAAAAAGCTTTAGCTGACCTTGAGTTTAGACAGGATGCTGAGAGACACTTGAGTTTTCTGCAAGGAGTTTTACCTACCCAGGAAGATCGATTTATGCATAAAAATCAGGAAAAAGCAACCGGTGAATGTTATAAATGGATTTATTAGAACTCGTTTTTAAACTTTTATTATTCAGTGCATCGAATGAAATACGTGAGGACTAGAATTTGGATCACTTAAAACAGGCAGATCCGGAATTATATAAAGCGATTCTAGATGAAACCAAGCGTCAAAACAACAAACTCGAATTAATTGCTTCAGAAAACTTCGTTAGCCTGGCAGTCTTGCAAGCAGCCGGTCAAGTAATGACCAACAAATACGCAGAGGGTTATCCTCAAAAGCGATACTATGGGGGCTGCGAATTTGTTGATGTGGCAGAAGATCTCGCCAGAGAGCGAGCTAAGAAGATTTTTAATGCTGATTACGCTAACGTCCAGCCTCATTCAGGCTCACAAGCAAATATTGCTGCTTATTTTTCCATTCTAAACCCAGGCGATAAAATTCTGGGCATGAATTTAGCTCACGGAGGGCACCTTACCCATGGCAGTCCGGTTAATTTTTCCGGTAGGATTTTTAAGGTTGTTTCGTACGGCGTAAATGAGAAAACCGGTTATATCGATCTGGAAGGGGTTGCTGCGGTTGCGGAAAAGGAAAAGCCAAAACTAATCATTGCCGGCGCAAGCGCTTATAGTCGTGAGATTGACTACAAGGGGTTCCGAGAAGTCGCTGATAGGGTTGGTGCCTACCTGATAGCGGATATGGCACATCCCGCCGGTTTGATAGCCGCGGGACTAATCCCAAGCCCCGTAGGACATTGCCATATTGTAACTACGACGACACATAAGACCCTGAGAGGACCGCGAGGCGGCATGATTTTAATTGGTAAAAATGGCGAAAATGATCTCGATATCAAAACTCCGAAAGGCCGTGTTAAACTCTGGTCGGAAGTCGTCGATTCGAATGTTTTTCCAGGGTTTCAGGGGGGACCGCTGATGCATATTATCGCTGCAAAAGCGGTTGCCTTTAAAGAGGTCTTGGAATCCAGTTTTAAGGATTATGCCCAGCAGATCATTCGAAATGCCAAAGCTTTGTCAAATAAGCTTGTGGACTTAGGATATAACATTGTTTCGGGCGGTACCGATACACATGTTATGTTAGTCGATTTACGAAACAAGGATCTTACCGGTAAACAGGCCGAGGAAGTCCTGGAAACGGCTTGGATCACAGTCAATAAAAACATGGTTCCATTTGACACCCAAAGCCCTTTGGTTACCAGCGGAATTAGAATCGGAACGCCGGCGTTGACGACCCGCGGAATGAAAGAAGATGCAATGGAGGAAATTGCGTTTTTGATAGATAAAGTTTTATCTGATATTGATAATACTAAAATTCAGAAAGCGGTCAGAGATCAGGTTGCTGATTTATGTTTACGTTTTCCACTTTACCCAATTGCGGATGAATAGACATGAGATGCCCATACTGTAAATATGAAGATAGTAAAGTTATCGATTCACGTGCCAGTAATGAAGGACGTGTTGTTAGAAGAAGGAGGGAATGTTTGGAATGCACTCGCCGGTTCACGACAAAAGAAAACGTGGAAGAGTCTCCAATCATGGTGGTTAAATCTGATGGTCGGCGTGAGGTTTATGACCAGGAGAAGCTGAAACGCAGCCTGCAAATTGCCTGCACCAAACGCCCGATCTCAACGTCAACACTTGATGAAATCGTAACTAAAATAGAAAACGAGCTTCGGGATAAATCGCACGATGAGATTCAGTCTCGAGAGGTTGGTGAGCTGATCATAAATTACTTGCGGGAGCTGGATGAAGTGGCCTACGTTCGATTTGCTTCCGTGTACCGGAACTTTCAGGCCAAAGAAGAATTTCTAAGTGAACTTGAGGAACTTAAGAACCCGAAAAAAGATACTCAATAAGGGACATTGGACGTTTGTAGAGCAGATAGTTTCGATGCCAGCTTAGCCAGTGGTGTTGCTATCTGTTTTTTTATGTTTAATTCATCTGTTAATTTAAATGACCGAGAAATCAAAAGAAAAAGAAATGCCGTTTCTTGACCATCTTGAGGAACTTAGGTGGCGATTGATTAAGTCGATTGTTACCGTTATTGTCTGCGCAATCGGTGTCTATTTTTTTTCAGAGCAGGTGCTGGCGTTTTTGATTGCACCTTATAATGATGCAGCACCCCAGGGAGAGTCTGGTGCCGCTCAGAAGTTGATTTTTTTGTCACCTACCGGCGGCTTCATGATTCGGATAAAAATTTCAATTTTTTCAGCAATTTTTCTCGGTCTGCCTGTTATCTTCTACCAAATTTGGCAGTTCGTTGTACCCGGTCTATTAGGGAAAGAAAAAAAACTCGTCCCGGTAGTCGCTTTTTTTTCAACTCTGTGTTTTTTAACCGGTGCGTTTTTTTGCTACTTCGTAGTATTGAGATTTGGACTGCGGTTCTTGTTAAGTTTCGAGACGGAGGATCTGGTGGCTACGATTTCTGTCAATGAGTATTTAGGATTCATTACCATGTTGATATTGGTTTTTGGTTTTATTTTTGAACTTCCTATGTTGGCATTTTTTTTAACCAAAATCGGATTTTTGACTCCTGCCTTCATGCGCCATTATCGCAGGCACGGAATTGTAGGCATGGTTATTTTGTCAGCAATTGTAACACCACCCGATGTCTTCACCCAGTTGCTTTTAGCTGGCCCCTTGATTCTACTTTACGAAATCAGTATTCTTATTTCGGCAGCAGTTCACAAAAAACAAGAAGTTGCTTAAAGATAATAAAATAAAGGAATACTTTAAATTAGTCGAAAGTATATAAATCACCCGGGAGGGAAAAATGGCGATTAAGCCCGACAAGTGGATTCGAAAAATGGCTTTGGAAGAGGATATGATTGTCCCTTTTATCGAAAATCAGGTTCGTGAAAATGTCATTTCTTATGGTGTTTCCTCGTATGGATATGATGTTCGCATTGCAGATGAATATAAAATTTTTACCAATATTAATTCTACAATTGTTGACCCCAAGCATTTCGATCCAAAGTCCTTTGTGGATTTTAAAGGTGAAGTTTGCATTGTTCCACCTAATTCGTTCGCTTTAGGTAGAACCATTGAATATTTTAAGATTCCGAGAAAGACCATGACGATTTGTGTTGGCAAGTCCACTTATGCGCGCTGTGGAATTATTACAAATGTTACACCTCTTGAACCGGGATGGGAAGGCTACATCACACTCGAAGTATCTAATACGACTCCACTGCCGGCTAAAATTTATTCCGGCGAAGGGATTGCACAGATTTTATTTTTTGAAAGCGATGAGGAATGTTTAACTTCATATGCTGAGAAAAAAGGGAAGTATCAAGGGCAGACCGGAGTTACCCTGCCGAAAATTTAACTTTCACAGGAAAGTTCTAAAATAATGATTCAGGCAAATGGCTATGCAGATTTACACCTTCATACAAATCACTCAGACGGCTACTATTGTGCAACAGAATTAATTGATAAAACTGTGGCACATGGTTTAAAAACGGTCTCGATTGTTGATCATGATGAAATTGGCGCCCTTGATGAAGCAATCGAATATGGAAAAACGATGGGTGTGGAAGTTATTCCTGGCGTGGAGCTCAGCGTAAGCTATAAACAGTTCGATCTACATGTTCTGGGGTATTGCTTCGATCATAAAAATCCCGAATTGGTTGAGCATTTAAATCTTTTCAAGAAAGAAAGAATTCAGCGTGCCGAAAAAATGGTCGCAAGTTTAACCCGGCTTGGCATGCCGATTTCGTTCGAGGCGGTCATGCGCAAAGCGGGGCATGGTTCGGTTGGGCGTCCCCACATCGCCAATGTTCTTTTAGATGATGGGTATGTCTACTCGTTTCAAGAGGCTTTTAATAAATATATCGGGAACGGAAAACCCGCTCATGTAGGCAAGTTAAAAATTGACATTCAGGCTGTGCTTCAGTTGGTAAAAGCCGCAGGTGGGGTTTGTTCAATCGCTCATCCCGGGTTAGAACTTTCGAATGATGATTTGTTGACCTTAATTAAAGAAGGTGTCGACGCGATTGAAGTTGTACACCCAAAACATAATAAAGAAAAAACAAGCCAATTAAAGCAGTTGGCGGAAAACAACGGTGTACTCACAACTGGCGGCTCAGATTTTCACGGGGGGACGAAAGGCGAAGAAGCTCTCGGCAAGTACAAAGTGCCAGATGAAGTTGTCCAAAATTTAAAAGAATTAGCGGCCCGGCAATAACGAAAATAAGTTATGTTTATTGAAACTCTTGAAGTAGGTCCGTTTGCAGAAAATTGTTATGTCGTCGGTTGCGAGGCGACTAATGAAGGCGTGATTATTGATCCGGGCGACGAGATTGATAGAATTCTGGAAAAAGTGGCAACCCTGAAACTTGAGATTAAATATATTTTGATTACGCATGCTCACCTGGATCATGTTAAAGAATTGAGCACACTTAAAAATGAAATCGATGTTCCGGTTCTGATGCATCGGGACGATCAATTTTTGCTAGATGGCTTGCCTATGCAGGCCTCTGCATTTGGCATGACGGTTTCCGCTATTCCGAAGATTGATAAATATATTGCAGAAGGAGACACCATTCAGTTTGGCGATATAATTTTCAGAGTTCTTCACACGCCAGGACATTCTCCCGGCAACGTTTCCTTTGTAACCCGGGAAGCCGCTTTTGTGGGCGATGTACTTTTCTCCGGATCCATTGGAAGAACAGACTTGCCGGGCGGCGACTTTGCTCTTTTAATCCAGTCGATTAAGACCAAACTGTTTCCATTGGGTGATGATATTGTGATTTATTCAGGCCATGGCCCGGCAACAACCATCAAAAAAGAAAAAGAAACCAATCCTTTCTTAATTCAAGGTAATTAGGGTGGTAAAAAAATGTCAAGAGTAGTTACTTTAGAGGAAGTTAAATCAGACCCGCAGGTACATGCATACATAAAACGGGCAGATGATAATTTAGCTGTTATTGGTTATACTGAACATGGCCCACGTCATTGTAGTTTAGTTGCTAAAAGGGCTTATCAGACGTTGACGAAATTAGGTGTGCCGCACCGGGAGGCCGAGTTATCTGCTATTGCGGGATATCTTCATGATGTAGGAAATGTCTTTAATCGCTTTAACCATCCTTATACCGGAGCGGTAATGGCGCATACCTTGCTAAAAGACCTTGGCATGGATATCGATGAAATTACGGTAATTGTAGCAGCAATCGGTAACCATGACGATGATGGCTGGGAGCCGGTGAGCAAGATCTCTGCAGGATTGATCCTCGCGGATAAATCAGATGTTTATCGGTCACGCGTGCGAAACCCCGACATGATTAAATTTGATATTCATGACCGGGTGAATTATGCCGTCAACAAGTCTATACTGCAGGTGGACAGCGCCAACGCAACAATATCATTGTCGTTAACGATTGATTTGGATATTTCCTCAGTGATGGAATATTTCGAGATTTTTCTTAATCGAATGCTTTACTGTAAACGGGCAGCCCATTTTCTCGATAATCAGTTTGGGCTTATTGTTAACGATAATATTTTGTCGTAACTTGTACTCACAACTTCTATCCGGCAGACGGACAAAGTAAAAATTTCTTGCAAATAACTGATATTTTGTTTATACTAATAGTTGCTTTTTTGCAGAATCTGTTGAAGGGATAATCTCTCTTTTTGTTTAAAAAATGTTCTTTGACAGTCTCCCAGCAAGGATTGTTTTTTGTGAATTGTGAAATCAAATTTTTCCATAGGAGTATTACAAGTAGAAAATATGAAAAAGGAAATAATCATTAATTCTTCGATTGGAGAGACACGGATTGCCATTCAAGAAAATGGTAGACTTGTTGAGCTTTTTGTTGAGCAACCTGAACACGAAAGAATGGTTGGCGATATTTATTTGGCAAAAGTTGTGAATGTGGTGAGGGGAATCCACGCTGCTTTTGTTGATATAGGTCACGGCCAGGATGCGTTTCTACATTTCTCTGATATCGGTGATAAATTATTAGATTATAAAGATTTTATCAATGTAAATGGGAAGCACAACGATTCAAGGCGAAACCGAACGAGGCCTATCCCACGAGAGGGACAGGAGATTCTCGTTCAAATTATCAAAGAGCCTATTAGCAGTAAGGGTGCAAGAGTTTCCACCGAGTTATCGTTTCCCGGCAGATTTTTGGTACTCGTTCCCAATTCTGACGTAGTAGGGGTATCGAGAAAAATATCTAAGATTAAGGAAAAAAGGGAACTCAAAAAAAAAGTACGGAGCATCAGGCCCGAAGGTTTTGGGCTGATTGCAAGAACAGTAGCAGAAACCAAGGACGAAAAAACTCTAAAATCCGATTTAGATGGCCTAATCAAACAGTGGAAAGGTGTTGAACAGAAGCTCAAAAGAGTTAGCTCTCCCGGTCTGATTTTCAAAGATGCGGCCATGGCTTCGAGTGTCATTCGTGATTTGTTTACCAAAGATGTAGATCGTGTTGTCATTGACTCGAAAAAGCTTTACAAGGAAATAACTGTTTATCTTAAGGAAGTGGCCCCATCGCTCTCAAACCGAGCAGAACGATACACCGGCCGCAGGCCTATTTTCGATAAGTTTAGAATTGAAAGTGAAATCCAAAAGAGTCTTTCCAGAAAAGTTTGGACCCCGAGCGGGGGTTATATTATTGTCGACCACACAGAAGCATTGGTCGCAATTGACGTTAACAGCGGAAAGTTTCTCGGTGGAAAAGAACCCGAGGATAACATACTGAAGATTAACCTCGAAGCGGCAAAAGAGATTGCCCATCAACTCAGGTTACGCGATATTGGCGGGATTATTGTCATCGATTTTATCGATATGTTAGAGCTCAAAAACAAGAAAAAACTGTACAATGAATTTTGCCGGGAATTACGAAAAAGCAGAGCTCAAGCGAACATTGCCCAGGTAAGTGAATTTGGGCTGATTGAGATGACTCGTGAGCGGATTCGCCCGAGTTTACTTTTTGCATTCAGTGAGGCATGCCCAACTTGCGAGGGTTTAGGAAGAGTGGTTTCTAAGAATACCGTTTTAACCAGAATTGAAAGATGGATCAAACGATTTAAAGCAGATAGAAAAGAATGGTCTCTTAGATTAGTTGTTCATCCGCATATTGCTGATTATATGCTTAACGGTATGATGAATAATATCAGAAAGCTGATGTGGAAATACCGGCTTAAGATTGAAGTCAAAAGAGATGATTCTCTTAAGACCGAACAGTTTAAAATGATCGTAAAGAAAACTGAGAAGGATGTAACCGAAGAGTTTTTATCTTGAGACGCATCTTGTAATTTAGAAGAATTTATTTGCCGATAATGTAAGGGAGGTATCAATATAATGTATGCGATTGTAGATATAGCAGGTAAACAATTTAAAGTCAGCAAAAAGGACAATATCCTGGTGCCGAAAGTAGCGGCTGAAGTTGGTAAAAGTGTTGAATTCGACAAGGTTTTGCTTGTTTCGGACAATGGCAAGGTTCTTGTCGGCCAACCAACTCTCAAGGGCGCAACGGTCAAAGCGAAGGTATTAAGTTTTGAGCGAGGGAAAAAAGTCATTGTTTATAAGAAGAAAAGACGGAAAGGCTTTGAAGTCAAAAAAGGGCACAGGCAGGATTATACCAAATTAGAAATTCAGAGTATAGTTGCCAGTATGAGCAAGAAAGAACCAGAGGAGGCAAAATAAATGGCACATAAAAAAGGTGTGGGCAGTTCCAAAAATGGCCGGGATAGTAATCCACAATTTCTCGGTGTTAAAAGATATGATGGCCAGCTAGTTACTGCAGGGAGTATTCTTGTTAGGCAACGAGGGACCAAATTCCATCCCGGTCTCAATGTTGGTATTGGGAAAGATGATACTCTTTTTGCGCTGGCTGAAGGAACGGTTAAATTTCAACGCAAGGGGCGGGACAAGAAACTCGTGAATATCATTGCGAAAGCTTGAACTCCGTTTATATTTTATTGCTAAATATTGAAGAGCAGCAAACATTGCTGCTCTTTTTTTATTTGTGACGTCTCATAATCGTAACATTTACAAAAACTATGCCAACCGCCTAAAATTGGCCTTGACAATCAATTCCATTTATTTTATATTAGGGTTGCTATTTTGAGTCAAAAAATTTTTGCATAGGAAATCTGATGCCCATAGAAATCGAGGATGTTGAGAAAGTTGCCACGCTCGCCAAGCTGGAGTTTCCCTCCGAAGAAAAACAAAAATTGGCTAAAGAGTTGGAGCAAATTGTAACTTATGTTGCTAGGCTGAATGAATTAGATACGAAAGCCGTTGAACCGACTTTGCATATAACTGATTTGAAGAATGTCCTTCGAGAAGATAATGTGCAAGATTGGCTGGATCAAGAACAAGCTCTCGCAAATGCGCCGCAAAAAAAACAAGGCTATTTTAGCGTACCGAAAGTGATTGGTTAGTATGCAAAAAATATCCTCAGCCACTCTTTATTAGATACAAGACACCAATACAAAAAGGTATTAAATGTCTGTAAATAGTAAAACGAAATATATTTTTATTACCGGTGGAGTAGTATCTTCACTTGGTAAAGGCATCGCATCTGCATCCATTGGACTGCTTCTAAAATCACGTGGCTTAAAAGTAACTATCCTCAAATTTGATCCCTACATAAATGTTGATCCTGGAACACTGAGTCCGTATCAGCACGGTGAGGTATATGTCACAGATGACGGCGCCGAAACCGACCTTGACCTGGGTCATTATGAACGCTTTATTTCAGAAAATATGACCAGGCGGAACAATTCCACCACCGGCCAAATCTACTATTCGGTTATTAAGAAAGAAAGACGTGGTGATTATTTAGGCAAAACGGTTCAGGTAATTCCGCACATCACGGATGAGATCAAACGCAGGATAACCGAGGCCGGGGATGCTAACATAGAATATGATATTGTAATTGTTGAGGTGGGTGGAACGATTGGTGATATTGAGAGTCTACCTTTTCTTGAGGCCATTCGCCAAATGTGCCTGGATGTCGGCAACCAAAACGCGGTTAATATCCATCTAACTTTAGTCCCCTATATTAATGCAGCCGGTGAGTTTAAAACCAAACCAACACAACATTCGGTTATGCGTTTGCGGGAAATTGGTATTCAAGCGGATATTTTGCTGTGCCGCTGTGAGACCCATCTGGACGAAGAGTCAAAAGACAAAATTGGTTTATTTTGTAACGTAGCGAAAAACGCAGTTATTGAGGCTTTGGATGTTTCAACAATTTACGAAGTACCACTTATTTTTGAAGAAGGCGGTGTGGGGGATTTGATTGTCGAAAGACTGAACCTTCAAACCCCAAAGCCGGATTTAGTTGAATGGAAACGGTTCGTAGAAAAAGTCAAGAATCCGCGGGAAACAGTTAAGATTGCAGTTTGCGGAAAGTACGTTGGTTTAAAAGATTCTTATAAAAGTATCATTGAATCGTTTGTCCACGCGGGCGTGGCAAATAATGCGCGAGTAGAAGTAGAATGGATAGATTCAGAGGAAATCGAGTCTAATGGAATCTCTGGACGCTTTAAAGAGGTCTCTGGTATTCTGATCCCCGGTGGTTTTGGTGATCGGGGCATTGAGGGGAAAATCGCCACTGCTAAGTATGCCAGAGAAAATAAAGTCCCGTATTTTGGAATTTGTCTGGGGATGCAATGTGCGATTATTGAATTTGCCCGCAATGTTTGTGGATGGGAAAATGCTAATGGGGTTGAATTTTCCAAGAATACCAGTCATCCGGTTATTGATTTGATGGAAGAACAAAAAAACATTTCCAACCTGGGTGGTACGATGCGCCTGGGCGCTTACAATTGCAAAATTAAGCCGGCCACGCAGACTTATGAAATGTACGGTCAATCGGAAATTGTCGAGAGGCATCGCCACCGCTACGAAGTGAACAATTTATATGTGGATGAATTCGAGAAAAAAGGTTTGACAGCCTCCGGAATCAATCCAGAAACAAATCTTGTCGAGATTGTTGAACTGCGGGATCACCCCTGGTATCTTGGAGTTCAGTTTCATCCGGAACTAAAGTCAAGGGTTCTGACAGGACATCCTCTTTTTAGAGCATTTGTAAAAGCGGCGATTACCTACAAAAATAGTCACCAACAGGCCTAAAAACACTTGCACGGCCTTCAATATCGACAGCTTGATATGTTTTTAAATTTTTTTAAAACTTTGACTCTTTGTGTTCTTTCGGGTTTGATGTTATCGTGTCAGTCTGATCGGGAAGTAGCTGCTTCTAACCCGGATATATCGGATATTCCTGATCAGGAAGGATGGAATTCGACTATAGTCTCCACGCACAAGGGTAAACTCTCGTCTAAAATTAAGTATGTTCACATGAAAATATTTTCAAAAAAGAAATTAGTTAAGTTTGTCGATGGCGTTGAGTTTGAGTTTTTTGATGAAAACGAGGACCAAACTTCACGAATTCAAGCCGATGAAGCTGTTTTGAATGAAAACACAAAGAATATTGATTTAACCGGTCATGTTGTTGTAACCACCAGCGACGGGATCCAATTAAATACATCGTCTCTTCGCCTGACTCAAAATCAAAGCAAAATTAGGTCTGAAGACTTTGTGAGATTTGTGACAGCAGACAATGATACGATATTCGGACATGGTTTTACATCGGAGAAATCTCTAAAAAACTGGACTATCAAGAACCCAACGGGAGTTACGCAGAAAAAATTACAACTCGACTTCAAGGATGATAAAGATACAAACTAATACAATTTTTCTGCTACTGTTGCTTTTTTCAACGCCGGCGGCGGCGCTCAGCCAGGGAAAGCCAGAACGGTTGAGATTGATTCATGCTGATTTGTTAAAACGAGAAACGATAGGTCAAGAAGTAAAACAAGTTTTGACAGGTAGTGTTAAGTTCGAGCAAGGGAAGAAGACTATTGAATGTGATCTCGCTTCCCAAACCATCGATAAAGATCCGATCGCTCTCATTGGCAATGTTTATATTTATGATGAAGAACAGAGCCTTTTTGCGGATACGGTTTATATTTACACGAAGGAATTTAAACTAGTCGCAGTTGGGAATGTCCGTAGCTTTACAGAAAATGATACAACTACTGCGAATCGGATGACATATTTCCAAAAACAAAAAAAGGTAATTTCGGAAGGGGATGTTCGAAAAATTGACCCAAAAGAGAAAACGATTCTTACCGGAGGATTTGCCGTATATCAACGGGAAGCGAAGTATGGGGAAGTATTTGATCATCCTGTCCTCATTCAAAATGACAGCCTGGGCAATGAAATAATGAGAATTCTGGCTGACACAATGGAAGTCTTTGAAAATGGTCAGCGGACTATCGCAAAAGGAAATGTTGAAATTATTCAACCGGATATTAAAGCAACCTGCGGGCAGGCGGAATATATTAAATCAGAAAGTGAAATTACTTTAACCGATTCCCCCAAAATCTTACAAAGAAATCAGCAAATCTCGGGAGATACTTTGAAGCTCTATTTGCATGACTCAAAGTTAAACAGGGCCGTCGTGACAGGCAATGCTTTGGCAATTTCAGATGCAGACACGTTGGATAGAGGGAAATGGCTTAATAAGTTGACCGGCCAGACCATGGAATTTTTTTTCGGGGATGCGAATGAACTAAAGAAGGTTATCATAAAAAATCAAGCTACGAGTTTATATCATATAATAGAAGAAAAGGAGTACAAGGGCACGAATGAGGTCTCCGGTGACAGGATAACTATTGAGCTGGTTGATGGCCAGGCGCAAACGGTGCAGGTGAGCAGTAGTCCGGATTTATCAACCGGGAAATATTCTCCGCCTAATCAAATATGAGTTGCGATTTGATATAAAGTATCAAAGCCTTCTGTCAAAACGTGTTAGTGCTATAATAAATGATTAAACTAAGAACCGAAGATCTTGTCAAGGTTTATAAAAAACGGAAAGTCGTAAATCGTGTCAGTATAAGTATCGAGCAGGGCGAAATTGTCGGCTTACTTGGTCCCAACGGCGCCGGAAAGACAACGACGTTCTACTTGATTGTCGGTATGATCAGGCCCCAGGGTGGCAAGATTTATTTTGATGACCAGGAAATTACCCGGCAGCCGATGTATAAACGGGCGCGGATGGGGATAAGTTATCTTTCTCAAGAACAGTCAATTTTCCGCCGATTAACAGTTGAACAGAATATTTTAGCAATTCTCGAGACTCTGGACCTTTCAAAAAAAGAGCGCGCAAACCGATTAGAGAGTCTTTTGATGGAGTTGAATATTTCCCATCTGGCAAAAAATAAAGCATATACTTTGTCGGGGGGTGAACGTCGCCGTGTCGAAATTACACGCACGCTTGTGACCGAACCTAAGTTTATTTTGCTCGATGAACCTTTTTCGGGCGTTGACCCGATAGCCGTAGAGGAGATTCAAAATATCGTTAAGTCGTTAAAAGAGAAAGGCATTGGCGTTTTAATAACCGATCATAATGTTCATGAAACTTTGTCGATCACAGATCGTGCCTATCTTTTGTATGACGGCATCGTTTTAAAAGAGGGAACGGCTGAATTATTAGCAAATGATCCTGAAGCCATCAAGCTTTATTTTGGGGAGAAATTTAAATTAGAAAGATAGATAATATGGAGATTTTCCATAATGGATTTATTTAAAATAAGTCAATTCGAATCATGCCTAATCTGAACTTAACCCAAAGACTCAGCATGCAGTTAAAGCAATCACCGCAACAGGTGTTGCTGTCATCTTTACTTCAGCTGCCGGCTTTGAGCTTAGAGCATAAAATTAAACTCGAACTTGAAATGAACCCTCTTCTCGAATTAGATGAAGAGATGGAAATGGAGTTGGAAGAAGAAATCGATGAAGAGGGAGCCACTGATCTTGACGAGGACACTGATGATGAGGCAGAGGAAGAACCCGAAAACGACGCCATGGATGACTTTGAGAAAGAGGAGATCGATTGGGAGTCAATTTTAAATGATGAAGACAATTACGAATTCAAAATGCCCAAGGACGACAGTGCCGAAGTTTTTGAGCGCCCGGAGGTCGCGCAAACGACTTTGCCTGAGCATCTTTTAAGCCAGCTTAACATGTTGCCTCTTTCCGAAGATGAAATTATGATTGGGGAATATATTATTTGGAATATCAATGAACACGGGTATCTGTCTTATGATGCGGACTTAATTGCCATCAATCTTGATGTTGATCGGGAAGAAGTTGAAAAGGTGCTGAAAATTATTCAACAGTTTGATCCGGTTGGTATTGGAGCCAGAACCCTCCAGGAATGCTTGTTGATTCAAATGGAGGAATTCGACCCTAATGATGAGATTGCCATTGATATTCTCAGGGATCATTTTGAAGATTTTACGAATAAGCGCTACGAAAAAATAACCAAGAAGATGGACCTGACTCTCGATGACATTCGTCGGGTCATCGAGGTAGTTACAAAGTTAAATCCAAAGCCCGGCGAAGGTTATGTACTCTTGCATCAAAATGTAATCGTTCCGGATCTGGTGGTTGAAAAAGAAGACGATGAATTTAAAATTAGCATGAATGATTGGAATATTCCTCATCTTAGAATAAATAATTCATACAAAAAATTATTGCTTAATAAAAAGAAATCTTCAAAAGAAACCAGAGACTATATTCGACAAAGCTTGGAATCTGCGAGGTGGTTAATCAATTCAATTCACCAGCGACGGGCAACCATTTTGAGGGTGATGGAAACAATTATCGAACAGCAGAGAGAGTTTTTTGAGCGTGGAAAAGATTTTCTAAAACCTATGATTTTGAAAGATATCGCAGACGAAATCGGTATGGATATTTCAACGATTAGCCGAGTTACGAATGGCAAATATGTCCAGACTGAGCATGGTGTTTTTGAATTGAAGTACTTCTTTAGCGAACGGATCCACAGCGACGCAGGAGACGATGTTTCAAACAAAAAAATTAAATCCATAATCAAAGGAATCATTGACGAAGAGGATTCCAATAAACCATTGAACGATCAAAAAATAGCGGAGATGCTAAAAGAGAAAGGATTTAAAGTGGCTCGTCGTACAGTGGCTAAGTACCGGGAACAAATGATGATTCCGGTTTCCCGCTTAAGAAGAAAAATTTAAGTGTAGAATGGAAACATTTAGAAGCACAACAATTCTCGGCGTCCGCCATAAAGGGAAAAGTGCTTTGGGTGGTGACGGCCAGGTGACCTTTGGCGATGCTATCCTAAAGCTAAAGGCAAAAAAAATCCGCAGGCTTTATGATAATTCCGTCTTGGCGGGTTTTGCCGGAGCATCCGCAGACGCCTTCACACTTTTCGAAAGATTTGAGAAACGCTTGGACCAATACAGCGGAAATTTGAGCCGCTCTGCAGTCGAATTGGCCAAAGAGTGGCGAACCGACAAATACCTACGCAGGCTTGAAGCCCAACTTGTGGTTATCGATAAGGAAAGCATGTTCTTAATTTCCGGAACCGGTGACATTATCGAGCCTGATGATAATATTCTCGCGATTGGCTCCGGAGGCAGTTTTGCGCTCTCTGCGGCCAGTGCCTTAGTAAAACACGCCGATTTAGATGCAAGAAAAATAGTTGAGGAATCGTTGAAAATTGCAGCCAGAATCTGTATCTACACCAGTTCAGATCTTACAGTCGCCGAATTATGATGAGGATGCCTCTGAATGTCAAACCTTAAAGAGTTGACGCCAAAACAAATTGTAGAAGCGTTAGATAAATATATTATTGGCCAGGATAATGCTAAAAAATCAGTCGCTATTGCACTTAGAAACCGCTGGCGTCGTCAGCAGGTTCCCAAAGAACTTCGCGATGAAATTTACCCAAACAACATTATTCTAATCGGCCCCACCGGCGTTGGAAAAACCGAAATCGCGCGGAGATTAGCCCGCCTTGCCGGCTCCCCTTTTATAAAAATTGAGGCCACAAAATTCACTGAAGTTGGCTACGTGGGCCGAGATGTCGAGTCTATTATTCGCGATTTGACCGATCTGGCTGTTTCAATGGTCAAATCTGAAAAGACGGACGAAGTGCAGGTAAGGGCCGAAAAACATGCAAAAGAACGAATATTGGATTTGCTGATTTCTCCTCCTCCGAAAAAAAGAAAACGTGTCGGAATCGATAACAATTCAGATACGGTGATTGATGATGCAGAGGAGCGCTATAAAAGAAATAGAGCCAAATTCGAAGCCAAACTCGACAAAGGAGAATTAGAGGGTCGGACCGTCGAGTTGGATGTTCAGAGCGATCAATTCCCCTCAATGCAGATCATTTCGCCAATGGGTGTGGAGGAAATGGGCATCAATCTGCAGGATCTCTTCGGCGGAATGATCCCCAAAAAAACCAAGCGCCGCAAGATGAAAGTAAAAGAGGCCAGGGATCATCTCATTCAGGAAGAGGCCCAAAAGCTTATCGATATGGAGCAGGTCGTTAAAGAGGCGATTGAACGCGTTCAAAATTCCGGCATTGTATTTCTTGATGAAATCGACAAAATTGCCGGTGAAGACAGCAAAGCAGGTCCTGACGTTTCGCGGCAGGGGGTTCAAAGAGACCTGCTTCCGATTGTAGAAGGGACAAGTGTGTTCACAAAGTACGGCATGGTTAAAACCGATCATATTTTATTTATTGCCTCCGGTGCTTTTCATGTTGCGAAACCTTCCGATCTCATTCCGGAGCTGCAGGGCCGCTTCCCAATCCGTGTTGAGTTGAACAGTCTCACCGCAGCTGATTTCGTCAGAATTCTGACCGAGCCTGAAAATGCCTTGATTAAACAGTACATCGCTCTTCTCAAAACAGAAGGTGTGGAACTTACATTCGCAAAGGATTCAATACAGGAAATTGCTAATATTGCAAATCAGGTTAACGAACGCACGGAGAATATTGGTGCGCGGAGATTGCACACGATTTTAACTGCTCTCCTGGAAGACCATTTATTTAACGTTCCCGATGTGAAAATAAAAAAAGTGAAAATTACCAAGAAACTTGTTCGTGACACATTAAACGACATTGTGGAGGACGAGGATCTAAGCCGGTATATTTTATAAGACGCACTTCTATTTTAGCCACAACCCAAGAAACACAAAGGCCTTTTATTGAGCAAACACTTTCTCGCGATTTCGGATTTTTCAAAAGGTGAGATATTAGAAATATTTGACCTGACGGAGGATTTAAAATCCAAACAAAAAAATGATGAGCCACACAAACTTTTAGAAGGCAAAACCCTTGCGATGATTTTTGCAAAGCCTTCAGCACGCACCCGCGTTTCCTTTGAAGTCGGTATGTTCCAGCTTGGCGGGCACGCGCTCTATTTGGGACCGAATGATATCCAGATTGGCCAGCGGGAATCTGTTGGAGATATCTCGCAAGTCCTCTCGCGCTACGTTGACATTATCATGGCGAGGCTCTTTGGCCATGAGGATATTCTGGAATTAGCCAAACACGCAACGGTACCCATTGTCAATGGGTTGACAGATTTACTGCATCCGTGTCAAATTATGGCTGATTTGTTTACAATTTATGAAAAAAAAGGCCGGCGTGATAACCTGAAAATTGCTTACCTTGGCGACGGTAACAATGTTACCAATTCATGGATCAATATCGCTTCGAAAATTCCGATGACACTCTCACTGGCGATCCCGGAGGGATACGATCCGGATGATGAGATTTTAAAATCGGCTATGCAAAGCGGGATCAGCGAGATTCAAATATTCAGAAGCCCTGCAGAAGCCGTTCAGAATGCGGATGTCATTTACACGGATGTTTGGGCTAGTATGGGACAGGAAGCCGAAGCAGAAACGAGAAAAATTGCATTTCGTAATTTCCAGGTAAACGCAGACTTGCTCAAATCCGCAGCAGCGGATTGCTTGGTCATGCATTGTCTGCCGGCTCACCGCGGTGATGAAATTACGAACGAAGTGATTGACGGCCCTCATTCAATTGTTTTTGATGAAGCTGAAAATCGTCTGCATGTTCAAAAAGCAATTATGGTAAAGTTGTTTGAATGAAAAAAGAGAAATCGCTTTCAAGGATCTTAAGAAAAAGGGTGTTATCGAGGTTGAGCAGTTTCACGAAAGAAATAATAATGCCTGGGATGAATTTGTCTCTGCATCCAACAACGGCACGATTTTCCATACCCGCCAATTTATAAACTACCATCCGAAAAACCGCTTCCGGGATGCTTCATTAATATTCAAAAAAGAGCAAAAATACCTCGCCTTATTGCCGGCTGCAATTGAACAAGAAGGCGAGTCTCAGATCTTGATTTCACATCCCGGAGTCTCGATGGCGGGGCCGGTTTTCAACGATTCCATTTCTATTAAAGATCTGTTTGGCGTGGTCGAAGCTTTAGCAGAATGGACAAACGCCAATGCTATTTCTAAAATCATCCTGACTTTACCGCCGCAAATTTATTATTCCCGCCCAAGCAATTACCTGGATTTCGCCTTATTGGAATCGGGTTTCACTTATTTAAAAAGGGAAATTTCCAGCGTGATTCCCCTCGATTTTGCGGAAGAAGATACCTTGTTGATTTTTAGTCCGGAGTCCAGAAGAGCTGCGCGCAAAGCCGAAAAATCAGGAGTTAAGGTTTATGAAAGCGAAGATTTCTCAGCTTTTTATGCAATTTTGCAAAAAAACCTTGGCATGCGGCACAACGTTCAGCCGACCCATACACTGGATGAATTGGTTGGATTGAAAAAATTGTTTCCTGACCGGATAAAGTTATTCGGCGCTTTTCACAACGACCAAATGATTGCGGGAATCGTGATTTTTGTCTGTAATTCCAAAGTAGCGCTGGCTTTTTATATCAGTCATCTTGAAGAAATGCAGCAGGTTCGCGCCGTCAACGCGCTTTTTTGTGAAGTCGTGCGCTGGTCTATCCGCAATCATTTTAAATTTTTGGATTTCGGTATCTTTACAGTTAACATGAAACCGAATTGGGGACTGGCGAGGTTTAAAGAGAGCTTTGGCGCTCAAGGTGTGTTTCGAGATACTTTAGTAAAGAAGACTTAATATTGCAAGGCTAACTATGAATTAAAACAGAGCTTGTGGTATTGCTCTGATCTCTTATGATGGCAAGCGACCTATCGCGATATCCAGAAAACTTTAGAATCATTTGTTTGTGATACTGCATAAATTTGGAGGAGCTTTAGCATAGTTTGATCGGTAAGCAAATACATCACTATAATATATTAGAGAAATTGGGTGAGGGCGGCATGGGAGTCGTCTACAAAGCCGAGGATACCAAGCTCAAACGTACCGTCGCTTTGAAATTCTTGCCTCTGCAAACTATGGCTGGTGAGGAAGAAAAAGCACGCTTCATGCACGAGGCACAGGCTGCTGCGGCTCTCGACCATCCTAATATCTGCACGGTTCATGAGATCAACGAAGCCGATGGACAAACGTACATTGCAATGGCCTATGTGGAGGGGCTGTCGTTGCAGGACGTTGTAGCGGCGTCGCTTGTGGGCGCACAGGGAAAAGCAGGCACAAGACCTGCCGCCTCTACGCTGGATGAAATCCTGGACTACACCATTCAAATCGCTGAGGGTCTCCAGGCGGCCCATGAGAGAAAAATCGTCCATCGAGACATTAAACCCGCCAACATTCTGCTGACAAAAAAAGGCCATGTGCGCATCACTGATTTCGGATTGGCCAAATTGGCTGGCAGTACCCAACTTACCAAGGAGGGGGTGTCCATGGGCACCGTGGCCTACATGTCGCCCGAGCAGACGCAAGGCACCGACGTCGATCACCGCACGGACATATGGGCATTGGGAGTGGTGCTTTATGAGATGGTCACCGGGAGGCAGCCATTTCAGGGGGATTATGAGCAGGCGGTGCTCTACTCGATTATGAACGAAGATCCGGAACCCATCACCGGTTTGCGCACCGGCGTACCTATGGAGCTTGAGCGAATTGTCAACAAAGCTCTCAAAAAGGATCCGGCTGAACGCTACCAACGCCTGGATGAAATGCTGGTTGATTTGAAAGGGGTGAGCGCAGAGCCTAAGGTTGCAAGTGACCGTGCTCTATCGAAACAAACAAGAAAAACACCGCTAAGGGTCGGCTTATTCTTACTTGCCGCCCTCGTGGTTGGCAGTGGCTTTTTTTATTGGCGGCAGAGCCTGGCTGATAGCCCAGGTCCCGCGCCAGTTTCCATGCAACGACTTGCCGTGCTGCCTTTCACCAATATTCGCCAGGACCCGGAAACAGATTTCCTGGGATTCGCCCTGGCCGACCAGATCATCGGCTCTTTATCCTATCTTAAGAACATTTTAGTCCGACCTTCAAGTTCGATTCGTCGCTATCAAGACCAGACTTTGGATCGCCAAACCGCCGGCGCGGACTTAAAGGTTGATATCATCCTGACTGGCAACTATTTGAAAGAGGCGAATACCATACGCCTGAACATCGAGCTTGTCGACGTCGATGCTAACGAAATGCTCTGGCGGGAAGCGATTGAAGTGGAGTATGAAAATGCCTTCGCGCTGCAGGACATCGTCTCTGAAAAGGTTATCGAGCGCCTTAAACTCCAGTTCTCACAGGATGAGCGTGCCCGCATGCGAAGTGATGTCTCACAAAATCCTCTGGCTTATGAGTACTATCTTCGCAGCATTTCTTACCCATCGACGACCGAGGGTGACTTGCTGGCAATCGAAATGTTGACCAATTCTATTCAATTGGATTCCAGTTATGCCCCGGCTTTTGCCGAGCTCGGTTTTCGACGTCAACGCTTCGGAAACTTTGGATTGGCTGGAGGGCAAGAAATCAGAAGGGCGGAGAAGGCTTATCAGCGTGCGTTATCATTGAATAATGAATTACTGGATGCTCTGTTTAACTTATCTAACTTGTACACCGAAATGGGCAGAACTGAAACGGCTGTTGAACTGGCAAGACGAATGTTGACAATCAATCCGAATAGCGCCCTGGCTCATTTTTCGTTAGGCTATGTCTACCGCTATGCGGGAATGCTGGAGGAATCCAAGAAGGAGTTCGACCGGGCTTTGGCAATTGACCCTGGAAACCGAAGATTCGGCTCTGCCGGACTAACTTATGTCTCTCTCGGAAAGTACGAAAAAGCTCTCAAGGTCTATAATCTCGATAAGGGGAGTTCCCTTGCCTTAGCGTGGACAGCCAGGATTTTGCACCTACAAGGAGAGGAGCAAAAAGCGCTTGAAACCTGGAATACGCTCCAGGCGCAAGAGCACAGCGGATCGACGTTTTCATTTTACAGTACAGTCAGACTGGCACTCGTTGCAGGCGAGACTGAAAAGGCAAGAACGGCCATCACCGAGTTGGAGCAAGCAAACCCGGCCGATGCCGAAGTTTGGTTTTTGGTAGCCGAAATGTATGGCTTACTTGGCGATGCGGTCAGCACTGCCCGAGCGTTGGAAGAGGGAGTAAATCGGGGATATTTTAATTACCCCTGGATGATTTCATACTCTTACTTCGATCGGGTACGCAGTGCGCCTGAATTTCAACGGGTATTAGAAATGGCGAAGGTGCGACATGAAGCGTTCAAACTGAAGTTTTTTTCTGAATAATTATCGAATAAGAGTTATTAAAAAGCCAATTTGACAGTCCTCTCAAAGATGACTGTCAAATCTAAGTTATGCCTCTAAAAATTCTACATATCGCTCCGTTCAATACCTCCGGCGTGCCGATTACATTTGTCAAAGCTGAACGCAAGCTTGGACATGACAGCCGGCTTGTGACCCTGGGCAAGGATAAAAGAAATTACCAGGAAGATATCTGCCTGAATTTGCCCTTTTTGGACTCCAGTGGAGTCCGGTTGGCGAAGAAAGCTTTTTCCCACCCAAGCAAACTCGATATTAACAATCAGACGAAAAAACTGGAAAATATTCCTCTTTATTGGCATGCCAACGGTCTGCCCGAGAAGACTTTAATCGGGTTCCGTGAGCGCCTCTGGCAAAAGAAAATCAACCGGTTATTCAGCGAAATCGATTTCTGGAATTTCGACGTTTACCAGCTCGATGGCGGCCTGGAGTTTTTTCGGGATGGCCGCACCATTCGAAAACTGAAGTCGTTAGGCAAAAAAGTGATTTGCTGCTACACCGGCAGTGACTTGAGAACTCGCGGTGCGATTCCGCAGATTGACTCACTGAGTGATTTGAACGTGACGCTCGAATTTGATCATTTGAAACTTCATCTAAATATTCATCACATATTTTTTCCGTTTGATGTGAATCAATACCAAGCCAGGCCTGTGCCGGAATCAAAGATCCTCAAAATTGGGCACGCACCAACAAACCGTCGGGCAAAAGGCAGCGATCAAATTATTGCGGCTATAAAAGAAATTCAATCCGAACATCCGGTTGAGTTGGTTTTAATCGAAAATCTTCCGCACCAGGAGAGTTTGAGCAGGAAATCCGAATGCCATATTTTTGTCGATCAAATTGGCGATTTGGGGTACGGGTTAAATTCGCTTGAGGCTTTGGCCATGGGCATTCCCACTTGCTCGTGTTTGGCCCCCGGGTTTGCGGAAAAATATCCGGAGCATCCATTTGTAGTTCTTAACGATCGCAATATTAAAAAACGTTTAATGACCTTAATTTCCGATGATAATTTACGGCGTGAGTTAGGTGAAAAAGGTAGGGGCTGGGTTCAACAACATCACGACGCAGAAAATGTGGTCAAAAAGATTCACCAGTTAGCCGGATTAACAAAAAGTGGCCAGCCATCAATTCAACTTAGAGGTGGTTTCTCTTCAGCTGGTTCATCGCTCAAGTGAGGAACTATCTTTAAAGTGAATCGTGGGTAAATTTACCATTTCGTCTTAATATTTTTAAAACTATCCGAAGCGAAGACACAATGAGTGTCAAGCCCAAACTCAGACAAGCACTCAAGACTTCCTGCCTCAAGTTACTCGAGAAAGCGGTGGGAAAAACAGTCGTTGACGTTTCCAGAATAACTGCAGAAGAAATCCGCCGTATTCTGATTATTCGTCAACATGATGATTTGAAAGACCTAATGTTAACAACTCCGGTCTTTCGCGCGTTGAGGCAACGCTATCCAGAGGCATATATTGCTGTTTTAGCACGTGAGGATTTTGCCCCGGTGTTGCTAAACAATGTTTATTTAGATGAGGTAGTCAGTTTTGATAAGACGTTATCCGGACTATCTTTTAAGAAATTAATAAATCTTGTAAAGCTAGTCCGTTCACATTTTGATTTGGTTATTGTCCTTAATACAGTCACTCATTCATTTTTGAGTGACTTGGTAGCTTCTTTGACGGGCGCGAAATACATATTAGGCTCTGAACACCTCGTTCTGGAGGGCAGTAAAAACAACTTCTTTTATAACGTAATTGCACCCTATTCCGAGATCAACAAGCACCAAACAGAACGAAACCTGGACATTGTACGCCATATTGAAGCTGACACTCGGGATTTTTCTGAAGATATATATTTAACCCGGGAAGAAAAAAATAACGCAGTGGCTTTTTTAAAAAAACAAAAAGTCTCGCCCCAAGAATTTCTATTGGCCATTCATATTAGTTCGGATGACGGCAAGAATCGATGGCCTGTGACTAAGTTTGTATCTCTTGCAAAATTTTTCAGTCAAAAATACAATGCAAAGATCATTGCCTCATGGGAACCCAATGACCGTGATTTAGGACAGAAATTTATCAGTGGTCTGCCATTTAAACCTATCGAAGTCAATCATCTTGATTTGAGGGGATATGCCGCCGTTATTTTTTTCTCTAATCTGATGATATGTAATGAATCGGCATTTATGCATTTGGCTGCCGGCGTTGGAATTCCGGTTGTTGCTTTATTTGGTCAAACCGATCCGCATCAATGGAAACCGGTTGGCAAACAAATAATTGCAATACGGGACGCCGACTATAAATGCTCGTCTATTAGTGAAAAGCAGGTTGTCAAAATATCGGAGGAAATAATAGGTCGGTACCCGAAGTCTTCAAGATTAAATTTTGATGACTTTGATATTTCTGATAAAGTTTTGGAAAACTATCTAAATACTTAGGACATTTAAGAAAGTATTTGTAACGTTATGCGAGTCGGATTATGTGAAACTTGTATTTATGCAAAAGTAATCCGAAATCAGAGAGAAAGCCTGTTTTTCTTATGTGAATATTCTAAAATCGATCAATCTTTTCAAAAGTACCCCAATTTACCCGTTACCGTTTGTACTGCTCACAAGGAAGCAGAAAGTTCCCAGACCCCGGGAGAGTTATAAAATGAGTTTACAAATCTTTGCCATGATGAGCGAGAATATGATAATCGCTGTCTCAAGCAGTACATGTTCGGGAATTAAAGTTACATCGCAATAAAGACCACTTCACAAATGTTAATCCTGTATAAAAAATACTTGACAATCAGAGAATATTTCCATATTATGGGGCTTCATTTTGTGTAAGTCCGACGCTCTCGATTTTGTTGCTTGCCATTTATTTCAGTCAAACAAAAGCAAGGGACGCAACAAACCAGGGTGTGGGAAGGAATCACGGTGAAAGCTTTTTCCTATAAGACAGACAAAGGCATTTTACAAATTGGCGTGGAATTTGAAGATACTTTTTATAATTTTTCCCAAGCATGGGAGCTTTATAAGGAAATCAAAAACAACGGTCGCGGCCCGCGCCTCAATTTTTTGCAAGTAATGGTGGAGGCCGATTTTTTTAAGTTAGAAACTTTGCAGGAGGTGTTGGTTACTTTAAAAGAGGAAGGACGGTTGTCTGACTTGGAATTGAAGAATACCTTCACTTTTGAACCTCCCATAGGCCGGCCTCAAAAAGTTCTTTGTATTGGGCGAAATTACAAAGAACATGCAACGGAATTAGAGAATGACATTCCTGAAGAGCCTCTTTTTTTCTCAAAAGCGCCTTCGGCGATTATTCCTCATGACGGGGTGATCAGGATTCCTGATGAAGTGGGTCGGGTAGATCATGAAGGGGAACTTGCGGTAGTCATCGGGAAGCAAGCCCGCAATGTTTCTGAAAGTAAAGCGATGGACTTTGTAGCGGGTTTTAGTATCCTCAACGATGTCACCGCCCGGGAACTGCAGAAAAGCGATATAAAAGCAGGGAGACCCTGGTTTCGCTCGAAAAGTTTTGATACTTTTTGCCCATTTGGTTCATTTCTGGTTCCAAAAGGGGCGGTTCAAAATTACAATAATCTGGAATTGGAAGTAACTGTAAATGGCGACCGGAAGCAGCATACTTCTACCTCACAAATGATTTTCAAAATTGAAGAAATTGTTGCATATATTTCGAAATATTGTACCTTACAGCCAGGAGATTTAATCGCCACTGGAACCCCTGCAGGGGTAGGAGAGCTGCATGCCGGGGATATCGTTGAGTGTAAGATAAGTGGAATTGGAAATTTAAAAAACAGAGTTGAGTAAATTTTAGTTCGAAAACTTAACCGATGGAGGGAGATGTTATGTTTGGTAAAACGAAAGTTGTACTTTTGTTAATGACAATAGGGATTGTTGCTGTTTTTTTGCTTGCAGTAATTCCCTATGAACATCAAAAGGAAGTTATAATCAAGTTTAATAAGGATGTAAATTCAGAACAAATAAACTCATTTACCAATGAGCTTGGTTTGGTTAAAGTTAAAACATTTGAGGAGATCGATGTCCAGGTCTTTAGTATATCTTCGGATTATTCAGTCGAAGAAGTCATTAAATTGTGCAGCAACGCATCTATTGTTAAGTATGCAGAACCGACAGCTGAATTTCGTGCGCTCTCCATTGAAACCAACCCTGAAACGAGCAGTGCAGAACCCCTGGCTACCCAGGCCCAGGTCGCGGAATTTAAGCCGGGTGAGCTGATCATTAAGTTTAAAAGCGGTGTTGCCCAGGAAGTAAAGGCGCGGACCTACTCAAATGCTCAGCTCTCAGTCCTCAAACAACACGACCAAATTGGTATTTATCTCTGCACAATCGATGGTGGAAAGGGTGTCCTCCAAACTGTGGAAGAATGTAATGCTGACGGTAATATTGAATACGCAGAACCCAATTATATTTATAGACATTTTGTTGAACCGAATGATCCGCAATTTTCACAATTATACGGCCTGACAATTACGGATTCCCCGGCCGCCTGGGATGTTCAAACAGGCAGTAAGTCTGTTATTGTTGGTGTTATTGACACCGGCGTTGATTGGGACCACCAAGATTTGGCCGACAATATGTGGACAAACCCGGGTGAGTCCGGCGCCAATGCCAACAACGGCATCGATGATGATAACAACGGTTTTATAGATGATTTTCGGGGTTGGGATTTTGCAAATAATGATAATAATCCCAATGATGATAACGACCACGGAACGCATGTTTCCGGAACCATTGGTGCAGTTGGCAACAATGGCAAAGGCGTTGTAGGGGTCAACTGGGAAGTTTCAATCATGCCGCTAAAATTTTTGGACAGCAGCGGCAGCGGCTCACTGGATGACGCGATTGGAGCTATCATTTACGGCGTCAACAATGGGGCGACAATCTTAAGCAACAGTTGGGGCGGCGGTGGCCGGGCGCAATCATTGGAAGATGCCATTCAATTTGCAAATGACAACGGCGTTTTATTTGTTGCCGCAGCCGGTAATGATTCAAGAAATAATGATAGCTTTCCATCTTATCCGGCAAACTATGAAGTGCCCAACGTTATTTCAGTTGCCGCCAGCACCAGTAGTGACAATCTGGCCAGTTTTTCAAATAGAGGCAGAAATACGGTGCATCTTGCCGCGCCAGGTGAAAACATTCGCAGCACAACCAAAGGTAACACCTATAACACTTTTAGCGGAACTTCAATGGCGACGCCCCATGTGAGTGGCGCTGCAGCTTTAATATGGGCACAATTTCCAGGTTTATCAATGTCACAAATCAAAATTCGAGTTTTAGGAGGCGTCGATCGGGCCTCAAGTTTTAGCGATGCTACATCGACCGGCGGAAGATTGAACGTAAACAATTCTTTGTCCACGAATCCGATTATTGCAAATATGACAAGACTTCAGAACACATTAGATGAAACCGGACCTTACGTCGTCAATGCGGATATTCTGGATGATGGGAGTATTCAAAGTGCAAACCTGACTTATCAGGTCAGTGGTCAGCAGGCAGCCACTGTGAACATGACGTCGACCGGCGGTGACCAATATAGCGGTAACATTCCTGGCCAGATTCTTGGCAGCACAATAACCTATTTTGTCTCGGCTGATGATAACTCAGGAAACCAGACGCGTAGCAGTAATAATACCTTCGCCATTTCTGAACCGCCTCCAACAGACCCTGCATGCGGTTGTGGCAGGCCGGCTATTGATTTTAATATTCAAAATAAAACTTTGAAAACCACCGCGAATGCTGCAGCCAATCTTTCGTTCTTTCTCCTACCAATAGCTGCTATCGGTTTTTATTCAAAACGCAAAAAGAAGTAATCGGCTTTTATAAGAATAAAAAAAACCCTCGTGGGAACTATTCCCACGAGGGTTTTTTAGCTTGAATAAGTCAAACCGCTGGGAGGTAAATGTTTGATAAATAAAGATTAATTTGTCATACAAAAGTGCGTCTTTAATTATAGTTCCTTTATCTATTATTTTACTTGTGACTCAATGTCTTCGTGGCAAAGGTTTGTAAATTCTGCAGGTTAATTAATTACGAAATAAATCTTGCGTTTAGCCCATGAAGCCATTAAGTTAAATGGTTTAAAGTAAGTTCAAACTTTTCTGAACAAGGAAAATGTGATGTTCAATAAGACTGAAATAAAACCATATTTAGCGCGCGTCAAGAACTGGAAAACCAGAAATATAGTCATGCTGTATTTGGAAGCGCGTGGGGAGTTTAAAAATTACCGCCGTTCTTCGCGCCGCGGTAATTTTCTTTCTTTTGATAAACTCAGGGAAATTTGTGAAGTCCTGTTTGAGATTAAAGAAGAGCATCACCTGGTTTATAAACGACTCATTGATCCGCAAAAGAACAAGTTTGAAAAAGGGCACAAAATTATGCCG
>SMXC01000165.1 GCA_004356825.1 Caldithrix sp. | reverse complement strand
ATTGACGGCAGTTCCTGTTTCACCAATAGCTTGCGGACCCGAGATAGATCAAATAGGCAGCTCCCATATATTTCGCAAAATTAAAGAGCAGGGCAGAGGAAATCAACAGCGCCGAAATCCCAAATGCTGCAGCGGCCACATGAAAGAGTGTGCCAACAGCAATTCCTAACGTCGAGACAATTCCAGCGAGGCGACCCTGATCAATGCTGCGCGTGACGATATACAGAACTGCCGGACCCGGTGTGAGCAGAAGCACCGAAGCCAGCAACAACAAAAATAGTGAATGTGGACAACTCTGGCATTAGAATTCCGGTTTACTAAGCTCTTGAACAAATATTTATCTGTACTAAACCTGCAAGATTGTGTTTTTTTAGCAAAATTTTCATGGAGCCTTGGTTATGCAAAAAAAATATTTTAGCCACAGATTCACACTGATGAAAGACTGATTATTAAAGGTGTTGAGGATAAATGTTGAAAATTTAAAACTGGTCAAAAACAATGTGTTCAAGCCAACTATTTTAGGGCCTGGTTTTTCGTCGACAGTGCATTTATCCGTGTCGAATCAGTGTTAATCCGTGATCTATCAATCTCTTATAGTTTACCCTTGCGGAATGGGTCGCGCTGTGCAATTATTGATCAACATGGACTATTTATTTTTGCAAAGCGGTCGCAAACAACTTCGAGCGATTGGTAATATAAAGCACACCATTCTTAGCCACCGGCGTGGTATAAACCGCGTTATCCATATTGATTTCCGCCAGCAGCTCCATTTCTTTGCCCGCCTTCAAAACAGCAACGTCGCCGTCTTCATCACCGATGTAAACTTTGCCGTCCGCGTAGTAGGGCGATCCCCAGATAGCTGCAAAGGCGTCGTATTTCCAGTACTCTTCGCCAGTGTTAGCATCCCAACAATAAACAAAGCCGCTCAAATCTGCTATGTACATGAGCCCATCATGAATAGCTGCCGTTGACATGGTGCGGTTAAAATCTTCATTGCCCCGATGCCAGACCTTGCCGGATTCGGTAATATCACCACGTTTGGTGGCATCGATGGCATACCAGTGGCCGCTGCTTTCACCGTGTTCCGGATCCTGTCCAACACCGATGTAAACTTTATTGTTCCAGATGACGGGCGTGGAAATAATGTTATTGCGGGTTCCGGAGCCACCAAGCTCCCAGACGGATTCCTTGGGGTTGCAGTCGAATTTCCATAAAAGTTTTCCAGTCTCTGGAACGAATGCATAGACCCAACCATCGCCTCCCGGAAAAATTATTTGCGCTGTGCCGTCAATGACGCTGTAAGACGGGTTCGACCATTGACCATGCAGAATGTTTTCACCGGGTGAAGCATTCTCCCAAACCAGCTCTCCCGTGTTTTTATTTAAGGCGATAAAACTCGGCGCCTCAGGGGAAGGGACGTTGATGTGAGTTTCATCAACGCCGTTCGCTGTAACTACAAAAACCAAATCCCCAACAACCAAAGGCGAGCAGGTCGCGAGGTTATGGGGAAAGGTATCCAACTCATCTATCATGTCATATCGCCAGATGATGTCCTCATCAATTTTGGATTTGTTTTCCTCATCCACGTAAGGACCATCATTTTCGTTGTCATAAAAACCTTCCGTGTCGGCGCAGATAACCTCCGCCCGGTTCGAGACATAATAAAGTCGATCTCCCTCCACAAATGGGCTTGAGCAAATTCCCTGCTGCGGCCAATCGTTTACCCGGCCGGAAGCCAGCTTTGTATGCGCTGATTGCCAGAGAAATTTACCGTCGGATTCGCGAAAAACCATGACCACACCCCGATCGCCTTTGAGTTTTGGGTTTCGTACTGCCTGATTGTTGGTGCCAACAAAAATTTTACCGCCGATTATTACTGGATTGCCGTAAGTCTGCGACCCCAACTGCGCAGTCCATTTGATGTTTTTTCCCGATTCAGGGTCCCACTCTGCCGGCAAACCGGTTTCATCGGAAGCCATATTACGTCCCGGTGAGCCGCCCCACATGGCGGTCTCGACCAATGTGTAAAATCCGATGGTGGAGAGAATTCCAATTCCAACTAAAATTCGAATTAGCAACAAACCATGTTTCTTAACCATCCTTCGTTCCTCCTCCTCAATTATTTTGAGTAACTTTCACGTTGTCGAAAAATATAGTCGTCTGCGCGTCGCCATAAAGTCCGGGACTGCCATGTCTATTCGGATTGGGATCTTCCGCTGTGATCGTCCAATCCTTGGGTTCTTTTTCATCTCGTGGCCAGACTTTGCCCTTGATCATGGCTTTGCCGTTCTTGATTTCCACTTGCATTATCATGGTGTACCAGATCTCAGGATTCCAGGTAAATGGGATTTCCACCTTCAATCTTTCAAGCTCAGCCGGCCAGGTGCGGATTTGCAAACGCTTTTTCTTGGTCATAAAATCGAGGTAGTAACGGTGCGAAATTAATCCCATATCCGGGCTGCGGCGCTTAATTTTCGTTCCTTTCAAATCAGCTTGAATGGTGTAATTTTTCATTGAGGGTGGACCCAAAATGAGATTGTGCCGCTTCAACATTCGCTTTGAAGGCGGCTTGGCGAGAACTTTGTTGCCGTCCATATCTTTCACCAGGAATTTCCAGGTACCGGGCCACAGCGGCGGATTCTTATCGACTTCAAAATTCTCGAAATCGAACTCCCACGGCAGATTATCCGCAACAGCCACCCGAGCCCGGGTTTCCAAGTCACCCAATTTTGCCACCACATACCCGGCTTGATTGCCGGCTTTTTTATCAGAGGTGAATTGGCCGTTTTTGTCGATTTTACCTTGCAGCCCATTGAGGCTGAATTCAACATTGATTGCGCTGGTTCTGCGACCAAAGTCGTCAAAACCACGAACCCCGAACTGGACTTTATCATTCACATTTACCCAAACTTCCGCCGGAACGATTTGCAAATGAGTGGGGTTGTCCAACGTCGGTGCGGCAAGCTCCGGGATTCTTACAAAACTGGGCGGCGTCACCTTAAACTCAGCTTTCTTATCACCCAAACAAAAGAGCCCGGCTGCACTGGTGAAATAAACCCGGCCATAAGCGATGGCGGGTGAGCCGAAAATTTCAGCAAATCTTTTGTCATCAAAAGGGACCTGTTTGCGGTCGAGAAACTTCGCTTCGTTTTCACCCGGTTCGATAATATGAAAGCCGCCGTTCACTTCAGTCGCGAAGATTTTTCCATCCGCCCACACCGGCGAGCCTTTGCCGACTTTGCCGATGTTTAAGACCCATTTTTCTTCACCGGTCTTAGCGTCAAGGGCAAACATATTACCGGAATTGTTAACCAGGTAAAGTCTGCCGCCATGAACAAGCGGTGAGGCATAACCTACTTCGAGGCCGTCCCGACGCCACTTTTCATGCGTTTTGGTGACATCGCCGTTCCCGGTAGCGTCTATACAAACGACACGACCCCAGGTTGTGTTATCGAAGTTCTCAACATGGTGTGTTGCGTATACAAACCTGCCATCGACAACAACTGACGCCTGAATAGCCCCTTTACTCAATTGAAATTTCCAGATATGCTCACCGGTGCGGATTTTCATGGCGTAGACCCAACCGGAACCACCGCCTACTATCAGCAATCTTTTGCCGCCTATATTTGTCACGACCGGCACCGAGTAGTTGGTGTTTTTGTTCGGCTCATTAATTGTAGAAATCCAAACCAACTCGCCGGAACGTTTATCATAAGCGAAAAAACGGTGGCGCATAATCAGCAAGTTGCCCCAGGTATTGTTGGCGCCATTGACGATCACCAAATCCTGGTCAATCACCGGGGTGCAGGTTCGGCCGCCATATCCGGCAAAGCGGTTGTATTCCTCCACAAAGGAATGCTCCCAAAGCCGTTTGCCGTCTTTATTGTAACAAACGAACATGCCATCGACACCGAAGTAGTAGATGTTTCCCGTTTCAGGGTCGCCCGCCAGACTCGACCAACCAACGCGTGTAAACGGCACCGTGGCATGGAACACATTGTACTTATCTTCCCAGATGAGCTTGCCGTCTTTGGCATCATAGCAAGCCACGACTCGCTGCATGTTCACGCCCTCCCCGGTGCGGCCTACGACGTAAACTCTGCCGTTGATCACAATCGGGGTCGAGCGGCCGACAAAATCCGCTTTCCAGAGCAAATTCTTGCCCTCCAAAGACCAGTTTGAAATTAGGCCGGTTTCATCTGAGACGCCGTTTTGGTAGGGTCCTCTCCAGCTCGGCCAATCGGAGGACCAGCCTGTTTGGATGTTTAATCCTAAAAGAATTAAACACAGGCAAAAAACCACGAAAGTTCTCTTTTCCATCTCAATTCCCTCTAGTTTTTTCTTTTAAAATTAATTTGGGATCATTGGTTTCCAACAAGTTCATTAAACACCAGGGTTATTTTGAATATTCCATTTTTATTCCTCCAAATAGGTTTAATTTTCTAATTTTAAAATCTATCATTTTAACAAATTTTGAGGAAAAAACCTACTGGAAATTTCATTTCCTTAATCTATCAATTATAGCTAAATATCTTATTGACTATTAGCCACTTCAAAAAGTCACGCCGATTCATAGAGCAATCCTGTAAGATCGATTTTAGTGGTTGTTCATATCAGAGTAAATGAGATCTTCACTAACATTCATTTGATCGTTGGGCTGGCTGCCGGCCCCATTGCCGGATACACCGCCAAGATATTTTTTATAAATTGCCAGCGTACCTCTGGCCATCGCTTCCGCAGTCATGGACTCAAACACACGTCTTTGTCCCTGCCGGCCGAGCTCTTTTCGAGTTGAAGAGCTAGTCATCAGGTGGTGTAAAGCTTGTGCTAAGTGCTCGGGAGAATCCGGGGGTATGAGTTGTCCGCCGCCGGTTGCTTTAATCAATTCCGGGAATGCTCCATGCTCGGGTTGCACCACGGCAACGCCGCAGGCGAGCGCTTCAAGCACATAAAGCCCTTTCGGTTCCTTGTAAATCGTTGGCACGGAAAAAAGGTCCAGGCTCTGTAAGAAATTAATCTTTTCACGCCGATCAAGGACACCCGCATATTCAAAATCCGCTTCCAAACCATGACTTCTGAGCTTGGTTAGCTGATCTTTCAAATAGGGCTGGTGACTTCTGCCCAACCAACCTGCCGCTTTCAATCGTACGTTCCGCATCCCCGGCATTTGGCGCAGAAGAATGAAAGCGTCGACCAGAACATGCAACCCTTTTTCAGGAGCAATTCTGGCAAAATAACCGATGGTTGGCGAGCCCGAATTAGAGGCCAATCGGTTGAGACTAAAACCAGACAGGCTAATCCCCATTTGGACAGTATAAATTTTCTCTTTTGGTATGGATAAGTAGTCAGACATAAAGTCTTTATAATACTGGCTGAATACGATAAAACCATCCACCTCTTTCACCAATTCCTGAATCCGCTTAATGGCCTGACTCTTGTAAGGTTCAATCATCTGCTCTAAAAAAAGATCGTCCCCCTGCAAGGTCACCAGCACGGGGATGTTAAGATGTTTTTTTATCGGGGGCAAACAGCCGGCGATCAAAATATTGGTTAAATTAATCAGGTCCGGCTTAACATGCTCTTTGAGCCACAAAAGCATATTGATGAATTCTTTGCGCTGTCTGCCTGATTCGCCCTTCAACAAAGAAAGGACCATGGCGCCGGTCTCGTGTCCCGAAGTCGGTAAATTCGAGGAAACGACTATCTTAATCAACCCTGAGTTATTGAGCCAGCGATCCAACGAAGCTGGCAGACGTCGAAAAAATCCTGACTTTTGCTGCAGGTAAAGGTTGAGTCCGCCCAGCATGATTTTGTTTTCGCTAACATCTTCTTCATCGGTGAGAATTGGCGTATAGGTGGGAAAAAGGTGAATATTACAGCCCATCTTTTGCAGCGCTGCAACCAGGGTGTTGTCGCGCATGCAGCTGCCGCAATACATATTTGCGGCGCCCGCAGTTATATAACAGATTTTTGGTGCTATGTCCGGCATTTACATTTTCTCAGTTTGCATAAGAGCTAGCTTTTTGCAACCTAAAATAAGCGCCTGGCCATTAGCTCTTGGCCTTTTGGCTGCTATTTTAATGAGTTAACATCCTGAATATCGTTTAACCTGATAGGTGAACTACATTAACACATAACCCTTGCAACTAACTAATTGATTTTTATCAGCTAAGAGCTAATAGCCAAAAGCAAATCGCTCAATTTAGGTGAAACTTGACCTGGCAGCGGGATGAAACGCGTTTCGATATTTATAGGTGTAACCCCACACTACAACCAGTCCGATTATCGCCAATGCGCTCAACAGGCGCAAAAGACCGCCTTCAAAAACAATGGTCCCGTTAAAAACAATAAAAAACAGAAAAAAATGAATTGACAAAGAAATTTTCTTGGACCTTCTGAAATATCCGGTGTTGCCGTTCAACCACCACCAGCCGGCATCCAAAACCCAAAGCAAGGTAAATAAGTAAGTCATGTAAATGCCACTGCCGACTGCTTCTCCGACAACTTCCTTGGTTTGACGCGCAGTTTCAAAAACAGCCGCCTGATGACTCCATTCATGGTAGAATTGAAAAGCGCTAATGACGTGACCTAAATAAAATACACACCCGACCGTCCACACCCATCTTGTCACAGTTTGCAGATTAGGTTGCAAACGGCTCAGCAGGAGACCGGCCAATCCGGCAAAATAAGCGGCAAGCGCAATCCAAATGGTCCATGAAGTTAGGATTTCTCCGATATTCATAAGGTTAAATTTCTTCCATTAACCAGAATAATTCATGAATTGCAAACCTGAAGCTACAAAGTATATAAGGAATAGTTAGTAACTGACAAGTAATTTTCTGCCATTTTTTGGCAGAATTTGAAATCACAAATATCAAATCCCAAATAAAAAGTAATTTCCAAAATCCAATTTTCAAATTCTCAAACGAAATCACTGAAAATTATGGTTTTATTGGACATTGGGATTTGGCAGTTGAGTTTTATTTGTAATTTGTAGTTTGTTTTTTGAGATTTTGCGGCTTGTCCGCGTTAGGTACTTATCATTTTAGACATATTGTTTTTAGAATAATACCGCGAGAAATTAACTCGACTCTGGCCGCGTGCCACCTCCAGGCCAGGCCTCAGGGTGCTCAATTTGGATGAGATAGCCATCCGGATCCCTGAAATAAGTTCTCTCCTCTTCGAGAATCGGCTCGATACCATTCGCTTTCAGTTTCTGTGCCACTTTGCTCTGATCATATGATGGCAGCGTAAAAGCGAGGTGATCTAGGCCGGGCTCTGAACGTTTAAACAAAGCCACAAAATGAGAGCCGCATCCCATCATGCGAAAAGTTGATCTTTTTAGAATCAAACTCAGGCCCAGGACATCTTGGTAGAATTTTTGCGAACGGTCCAAATCCTGCACCCGTATCGCAATATGATTGAGCTCTGACACTTGAAACAAACTGTTTGTTTGCGATTGTTCGAGGCTGGCGATTCCTTTGCCAACCCCGGCAAGAATCACTGCCATAGAACTCAAATAAGCCACAAACTGTCTCCGGGAAAGTTCGCCAGTCTCGAATTTTTCCAGCACTCTTTCTATAGACAGGCTCATTGAAGTTTCTCCTTATGCGCTAATTTACTCAAATCCGCTCTCTTTCTCTCGACAATTTGCAATTCGATTTGATCAGCCTGATGCTGGAGCGAGGTAATTTCATATGCCTTGCCGTCAACTTGAAACAATTCGTTGACAAAATATTTCTCCTGAGTAACCGCGTTCGCGGTGGGATCAAAAACCGGCATATCCTCGAAATACCCATTACCGTTTAAATCTATTCGAATTTCGTTATCTGATTCGAACTCAAGTTTTGATTCAAACGTTGGCCGCAAATACCATCTGTCCTGCAAGCCGCCATAAAGAGCGATGGGATATTTCTTGTCGCCAAAGCGCGCTTTCCCAAACCAAAATTCGTTATTTTCAAATTCGAGAAAATTTTCCTTCGGATAGTAGATCAAATAAACAGCCATCTTTTTGGTCAGTTTTTTACCATCGGAAAGTACCTGGTAATCAATCAAAGTCTTCCCTTTTAAGTACTTGTTCATTGACCACTCCGAGCTGCCTTCATAGTGCGTCTTGGTGGTTTTCTTCCAGAGTTCCACAGGCTGCTCGTCGGTAAAACAGTTGTCGCCGTTGGTGTCTACATAAATCTCAAGATGTTTTTTCTTATTGAAGCCTTTCAATACCCAGACTTTTCGATAGTCGGTATCGTAAATTCAGATGGCGGCATATTCCATCTCTTGGAGATGCCCGGGTAATTTCGTCTCACAAAAAATATCCTCAGCTTCGGTTGAGGCGATCTTCCTGAACTTGGAGCCCGCGCCCGCGGTATGGATTTTAAAACCCTTTTCTCCGTTCACCAGGCGCTGCAAAGTAATGGTCTGAGCGCGAGAATCCGGAGTCGAGCTTTTGGCCATCGGCAGCAAAAGCACAGCTAATGCTAGTAAAGCAATATTGATTGCCAGAAAATTCGACTTCTTTATTTTGGAAATCTTGACTATATCCTGAATGCGAGCGGAAAACTTCTTTTTGTGGTTGCCAAAACTCGGCAAAAGCTCTACTCCCTCCGGGCCGAGCAAATTCATTTTTAGAACTGTCAGCATGCTGCTGCCGTAAGCCTTGGGAGAAATGTCGCCGGAAGAAAGCACCAAATCGTCGCAAATTCGCTCCCGCACCTGGTTAATCCTACTGTTCGCAATCCAGGCGACCGGGTGGAAAAAATAAACGATCTGAACAAAGTTTTGCAGCCGAATCCAAAAGTCGTCATAATTTTTGATGTGCGCCAATTCATGAGCCAGAACCGATTCTATGGTCTCGGGATTGGACTTGAAGATGAGCGTTTCCGGAAGATAGATTCTTGGCTTAAAAATACCGATTGTGAACGGCGAAAGACATGCTGCAGAAGAAACCAATTTGACCCGCCGCTTAATTTCAAAACGTTTTTGCCAGCTATCTAACAATTTTAGAACGTTTGGTTCCGTAACCGAACTCGATTTTCTGACCACTTGCAAATAATAAAAATAGCGGCGGGTGAAAATGAAAACAAAGCCCAAAATTCCTGCCAGCCAGATTAAGAAAAGAGCCGATTGCCATGAGAACTGAACTGGTAAGGAGGCCTTTTCACTCTGAACCGATGCTCTCTGTCTATCATCGCTTAGCTGTTTATGTTTT
>SMXC01000164.1 GCA_004356825.1 Caldithrix sp. | reverse complement strand
GTCATCTCCGGCTTTGCCTTCTTCTTATCAATAATAATCGCCGGAACGGCATTTTCGGCAACCAGCTTGTTGAAAGCCGGTAAGTCGGTGTCAATAATCGTTTGCAGAGTTGCCAATTCAGCGTCGATCTTTGCAGTCATTTCATCTTTTACAGCAATCGCTGGTTCAGTCGGCCGATAATCACCGAAGCCCGCAATTCTGCTGGCAGCGGCGAGTTTGTTGTTTAAGCGAATCGGAAAATTGAGCGGGTCTTGGCGACTCTGGTTTTTAGTTTGATAAAGCATTTCTTCGATTTCGGTCATCTTCTCGACCAGGGTTTTTCCGGCTTCTTTGATTTTATCAGCCCCCTCCTGATCCTTTAACCGTGAGGTGACCCCTTTTACTTGCTTGCGGATATCGCGAATCTGTTTGATCGCAAGATGAGTTTCAGTGAGTTTATCCCGCACAGCAATTTGGAAATCAAACTGCGCCTGCAGATCTTCCTGAGTCGATGAGGAACGCGGGTCTTTCAGAATCGAAAAACTAACCGTGGTCGAATCTTCACCTGTGATCAGGCGAGCCTGATAGTTCCCCGGCACAGCCTTGGGTCCCTGAACACTGCCGCCCCACATAATCAAATCCTTAAATTTTTCAGCATCAGAATAGCGCATGTTCCAGACAAAGCGATTCATCTCTGCTTTGATGGGAAGCTGGTCAGTTTTTTCTTTGGCTTTCGGATTAAAACTTTTAATCAGTGTCCCATCTTCTTCCAAAATTTTCAGCGCGACAGAGCTGCTATCGGGTGCTTCCTTAAAAGAATAATTTATCACTATGCCGTTCGGCGGGTTTTTACCGGCGGTTTTGGAGTCTCGTGAGCCGCCGCGCATTCGGTAAGTTGACCGAGGTGTAAAGAGCCAGGTTTTGCTCTCTGCTATTTGGTCTGAAAGCTGGTGCAAAGGTGTTAAGTCATCGAGCACCCAGAAAGAACGGCCCTGGGTGGCCACGACCAAGTCATCATTTTTAATGGTCAGGTCGGTAATGGGTACAACCGGCAGATTCATTTGAAATGATTTCCAGTTGGCGCCGTCATCGAACGAAATGTACATACCGCTTTCGGTGCCGGCGTAAAGCAGCCCGCGTCGTTTTGGATCGGCGCGGATGACCCGGGTGAAATGCAGCGGATCGATGCCCTTGGTGATCTTTTTCCAGGATTTGCCGTAATCAATTGTTCGATAAAGGTAAGGCCGAAAATCATCCGACTTGTATTTAGTCCCCGCCACGTAAAGCCCGCCCGGTTCATACGGGTGCGCTTCGATGCTGTTAATTTGCATCCATTCCGGCATGAGTTTAGTGGGAGGAGTGACATTCTGCCAATTCTCACCGCCGTCCCGGGTGATATGAAGGAGGCCGTCATCTGAGCCAGTCCAGATAACGCCAGCTTCATGCGGACTTTCCAGAGCGGTAAAAATAGTGCAATAATATTCGATGCTGGTATTATCTTTGGTGATGGGGCCACCCGAGGATCCCAGCTTGGTGGGATCATTTCGGGTTAAATCCGGGCTGATGGCTTGCCAGCTCTCTCCCTCGTTGGTTGTTTTAAAAAGCATGTTGCCCGCGGTGTAAAGGGTATTCGGATCGTGCGGCGAAAAGAAAATGGGGAAATTCCACTGGAATCGGAACTTCATCCCCTCGGCGCCGTGTCCCATGGGATTGTCGGGCCAGACATTTACGCCGCGTCTTTCGCCGGTTTTATGATTGACCCGGGTCAGAAAACCGTCGTACGAGCCGCCGTAAACAATGTCCTGATCTTCAGCATGGATTGCCAGCCAGCCGCTCTCACCGCCGGCGCTTGGCTCCCAGTCGCGCTCTCCGATTGTACCGTCACTAGAGCGATGCAGAATTCTGACCGTTGAATTGTCCTGTTGCGCGCCGTAAATCCGGTAGGGGAAATGATGGTCCGTGGTAACCCGATAGAATTGTGCAGTCGGTTGGTTGTGGTAGGTACTCCATCCTTCGCCGCCATTATAAGTCACCTGAGCGCCGCCATCGTCGCCGACAATCATCCGTTGTGAATTTTCAGGGGAAATCCACAGGTCGTGATGATCGCCGTGAGGCGTTGAGATACGCTCGAAAGTTTTACCGCCGTCTTTGGATTTCCAGAAGCGAACATTTAATACATAAACCACATCCTCATTTTGGGTACCGGCGTAAATGCGCGAGTAATACCAGGCGCGCTGGCGCAGCTTGCGTTCCTTATTTATTTTTGTCCATTTCTCACCGCCGTCATCGGACCGGAAGACGCCGCCGTCCTTGGCTTCAATGATGACCCAGACCCGGTCTGAATTAACCGGTGAAATCGTTACGCCGCTAATTCCGACGGTGCCTTTGGGCAGGCCTTCATTGCGGGTGATCTCAGTCCAGTTGTCGCCGCCGTCTGTCGATTTCCAGATGCCGGACCCTTCGCCGCCGCTTTCCAGACTGGAGGGTGTGCGCTTGATACGCCAGAAACTGGCAAACAGAATGCGGGGATTGCCGGGATCCATGGCGAGGTCGACCGCGCCGACTTCGTTGCTGACAAAAAGAATTTTTTCCCAGGACGTACCGCCGTTTTTGCTGCGGTAAACACCGCGTTCCTCATTGGGGCCAAACAGGTGGCCCAGGACCGCTGCATAAACCAGGTCGGGATTCCTGGGATGAATGCGAATGCGTGGAATACGCCGGGAGTCTTTCAGCCCGATGTTTTTCCAGGTTTTGCCTGCGTCGGTGGACTTGAACATGCCGTAACCGTGTGAGACATTACCGCGCACCGTCACTTCACCGCCGCCCACGTAAATAACGTTGGGGTCCCACTCGCTGACGGCAACTGCACCAATCGAGCCGCCAAAGAATTTGTCGGAGATAGGCGTCCAGGTCTGGCCGCCGTTGGCGGTTTTCCAGACGCCGCCGCCGGTGCCGCCGAAGTAGAAGGTCATCGGGTCGCCGGGCACACCGGCAACTGCAGCCGAACGGCCGCCCCGAAACGGTCCTATCGAGCGATATTCAAGGGCGCTGTAAAGGGATTCGTCGTAGTCGACTTTTTTTTGTGCTTGCGTATTTGAAACGAATAAAAGAACTGTGACGGCAACAAGCAGTGATGTCGTCATTAATTTGGATTTAAACATGGCTTCCTCCTCTGGTTATTAAGAAATTCTTTCCAGAATTCTTTCTTTTCTTCAAAAGAAATTGCATTTTTATTTTCTTGATCATATTCCCACTTCAGTGCGTTGTAATGAATGTAGTGGCGGATTCTGTCCAGCGATTTATCGTTTCGAATGATATGATCATAGTACGATTTTTGCCACTTGAAATGAAATTTATCATGTATTTGGTTTGATTTGCGTGTTACTGAAGATTTGTAAGAGCCAATAACAATCGGTAATTTTTGGTATTGACGTTCTTCTGGTAGGGAACAGGCATGCCTGTTCCCTACTGGTTCATCATCGCTTTCAATAATAACAATACCATGAATGTGATTTGGCATGATAACATGCTCGTCCACTCTAATGTCTTCGAAATGTTCCGGAATTTCAACCAACTCTGCTTGGCGATTTTACCGTATTGGCTCAACATCATTTCATCATCGTTGATTTGGCCGAAATATTCCTCTCGATTTTTGGTGCAGATAGTCACAAAATAATACCCGTTCTGAGAATAATCGTAATCTTTCAGCCGAATTGACTTGCGGTATGGTTTTATTTGTGCTAGGGTCATTTTCCAAAAACGGGCACTTATGAGATTTACCTGCGACACCAGCTTGTTTAAATCAACATTTCATTGCCTGGCAGTCGCAAAATAAGCTTCTTCCATAAGCCCAAGTTTGCTTATTATCTGGCCGGCGATATCCCTTGTGGCGCGCAAACCAGAATAGGTACTCTCGGGTCTTATGAGTTCCATCTCGAGATAGAAACGTGCGCCCCGAGGCGGCATGTTGCTATATGATTCCTGGTTATGGCCCCGTAAATAGACACACAGGACATTGCAGTCTGTAACCTTATTTACCAGGCTGCCCACACCGTAGGTGAAACTATCCAAATCAATTCTACCCGTTCTACTTCTAGCGCCTTCCGGAAAGATAGTTAAAGTATGGCCTTTTTTAAGAAGATAGATTACTTTATCGAGGGATTTCTTTACCGTGCCTCTGCTACCCCCTCGATCAATTGGAATACAACAGCCGAGGTAGCATATAATCCGTAGAATAAAATTTTGGTCCAGGTAATCCCGCTCCGGTATATTCCATGAAAATTTTTTAAAAGAGCGCGTGTAGTAAGGTATTGAAGCCAGGCTCCAGTTCAAAACGAGCGAATCGAGCATGGTAAGATGATTTGAACAAACAATGAGTGGACCTTCCACGCTGCGCCTGAGTCGCTTGTAATGCCGGCGAATTTCAGGCAATTGTTGAACTTTATATCCGCGCAGGAAACGCATGAGCGCAATTAAAAACGTACCCCAAAGGGGGATGGTGATCCAGGCAATGAGGTACTGAATTTTCAAAGCGAACTTTTCTTTGAACTTCAAATCCATTTAAGATGGTTATTTATGAAAATAATGATGAATACGATTTAATTCGTTCTTGTCTCTAATGTTTTTGAACCATTGCCATAATCGTAGTAGGGGCGAACCTGTGTGTTCGCCCGGCTTGCTGTGTGTTCGCCCTCGTGTGCGTCGGGCTGGGTATCAGGTTCAGGGCAGACACGCAGGTCTGCCCCTACGTTCATAATCACAGCCGGAAAATGCCAAAGAAATATTCACGGTTTTGTGGGCAGATGGTCACATAATAATACCCTGACATCGAATAATCATAATCTTTCAGCCGAATGGATTTGCGGTATGTTTTTATTTGTTTTATGAACATTTTCTAAAAACGGGCAGACACGCAGGTCTGCCCCTACGGTTTATTTCTCCGAAACCCCTTTTAACCTCGCCAACCTCTTTTTTGCGTCTATTAAATCCGGCAAGTCTTCGTCGGCGTCTTTCCATAGGTCGAGAAATTTTTCGGTGTTCTCAATGGCGAGTTGTGCGTCGCCTTTCTCTTCATAGATTTTGCCGAGAAGGTTGAAACTTTTTGGGAAATAGATCGCACGGGTAAGAGTATGATACGGTGACCCTGCATCCACATCCCAGTGTTGAAAGTTAGAATGTATGCTCTGCAGTCGTCCAACTGCCTCGATGGCCTGATCATATTTCCCAATTTTGTAGTAGCTTCGTGATAATTCATAGCCACACGGTATTTTAAAAGAAGGGTAGCTCTTGGGTGCCAAAAATTGGAAATCCGTGATAGCTTTATCAAAGTTACCTTTGCTCTGTTGCTGGTAAGCTCCAGTACATGGAAAGTAATCTCAGAAATCGGTCTAATTTTTATTTTTCTGATCTTTTTCAATACGAATTTTCCGGACTCTCTGCAAATTTTTTCTTTGATTATTTCTTGATGAAAGATTCTTTTGACGTAAAAAGTTTGAGAATCTCTTTTGCCGGTTCGCCCCAATTACCGCCGGATAAATTGCAAATGACCGCAACAACCGTTTTTTCTGCAGGGAACATGATAAAATAGGAGCTGCCGCCAATTGAACCGCCACCGTGACCGACTGATCGCCGTCCGTCTAATTCATCACTACTGCGCCAGCCAAGCCCATAATTTGTTACTTCGCCCGAATTTGTTTTTTGTGATTTGAAAAGGAGCTCAACCGTTTCCGGTTTTAGAAAATCGCCGTTAATCATGCCCTCGCCAAAACGCAGGAGATCCTCAGCTGTGGAAAGGTAGCCGCCGCCGGCCCATTTATAACTGTTGTCGACAAAAGGTGCATTGATGAGGTTGTTGTTATCATGGACATAGAAGCGGGTTCGATTCTGGATAATGTTGTAGGCGTGATCGGCAATTGTATTGTGCATGCCCAAAGGCCGAAAGACATACTCTTGCATATAACTCAAAAAATCCTGCTCAGCCGCTCCCTCGACAATTGCACTTACCAGGTTCCAGCCGTAACTCGAGTAGCTATATTTTTCACCGGGTTCAAAAAGCAGCGGATCGTCTGCGAAAATAGTCAGGCCTTCGAGAACGGTGTCATAATGTTTACTGATTAGAAACTCATTGCCCTTATAGTGACGAATGCCGGCCAGGTGTCCTGCGACTTGCCGTGTATTAATGGGATACCTTTTTTTCGGAAAGGATGGGACATATTTTTGCACCTCGATATCGACATCCAGTTTGCCTTGCTCGTAAAGCAGTCCGATTGCTGCAGAGGTCAGTGATTTCGAGACACTGCCAACACGCATTTTGGTACTCGGCAAAACCGGCACGCGGTTTTCAACATCCGCGAGGCCGAAGCCTTCAGCCCAGACGGTCTGCCCGTCAACTGACACCGCGATAGTTGCGCCTGGAATGTCGTTTTCTTTCATGTGTTGGCGCATTAAGTACTGCGCTTTAGAAATTTTCTCTGCGAATTGTGGAGCAGACTGAGTGCCCGAATTTGACGCCGCGGATTGACCCGCTTCCGGAGTTGTGCAGGTGAGGTTGAGGAAAAGAAGTAAAAAGGAGATGTTTACTAACAAGGGGAAGCGAAACAGTTTATTCATTTTGTCTCCAATGTAAAAAGAGGATTTATGCAACTCCTTCCCTGGAGACTGATACAGAATATGATGTTAAAAGAGATAAATAGAATTCTTCTGAAATGCAAGGGAATTCTATTAAACAACCATGATTGAAATGGTAGGCAAAAATATATAAAAGCAAACTTTTTTGACAAAATCAGGTCTAAATAATTAAATCGAAACCCAAAAAACGCACATCCCTATCTCCCTCTTACAAACAGGAGTCGTCCATGCGAGCCAAATTATTTCTTCGTTTTATATTTTTTTCAGCAGTTTTTCTCACCGCCACCGGTCAAGCCTTTGCACAGAAGGCTATGAGCACTCAGCAGTGGCAGGAAGATCTGCGCTACCTGGAGAATGTAATCACTGTTGAGCGTTCAAATCTTTTTCACGTGGTTACGCAAGAGGAATTTGAGGCCGCTGTAAATGAACTCCATGGAAAGATTCCAACCCTGCAGCATCATGAGATCATTGTTGGTTTCGCCCGCCTCGTGGCCATGTTTCGCATCGGGCACACAAATCTGCCTATCTTGCCCTGGCGCCGTAATCATGATTCCCGTATTGGATTTCACCGGTTCCCGCTGCTGGTTTATCTTTTCCCGGATGGCGTTTATGTCCGTTCCGCCACGGAAAAGTACCGCGAGGCGGTTGGCGGCCGGGTTGTACGTTTGGGCAATCTTCCTATCGAAGAGGCGCTTGAGGCGATTCGGCCGGTTGTGCCCTGGGAGAATGAGCAATATTTCCGCTCGACGGTGCCGTATTATTTGAGCTGCCCGGAGGTGCTGCAGGCCTCGGGCGTTATCGACGATTTGCAGCGAGCGCCGCTGGTAATTGAAAAAGACGGCAAGGAGCAGACAATCTGGTTGGAAGCGGAACCGGCAGGCCGCTTTCCCGCAGATTACGGCACGATTAGGCCGGGAGACGGCTGGGTTGATGCGCGCCAATTCGCGACAGAGCCAACTCCGCTTTGGTTGAAAAATCTGGGACGAAATTTCTATTACGAGTATTTAACTGATTCGAAAACCATCTATGTTCGGCACAGCCAGGTGCGCGACGAATCGGACGAAACTATCCGGGCATTTTTTGAAAAGGTCTTCCAGTTTGTTGATGAAAACGACGTCGAAAAACTTGTGCTCGATTTACGTTTGAACGGCGGCGGCAACAATTTCCTGAACCGGCCAATCATAGTCGGTTTGATTCAAGCGCGTAAGATTAATCAACCCGGGAGGTTGTTTACAATCATTGGTAGAAGGACGTTTTCAGCTTGTCAGAACCTGGTGAACGAGCTTGAAAAATATACTGAAACAATTTTTGTTGGCGAACCCACTTCGGAAAACGTCAACTTCTACGGTGATACCGTGCAAAAAACTTTGCCGAACAGCGGGCTGAATGTTCGGCTTTCTCACCTCTGGTGGCAGAACCTTGATCCGCGCGACACCAGACAGTGGACGGCGCCGCAAATTGCCGTTGATATGACTTTTGACGACTATCGCAATAATCGCGATCCGGTGATGGAGACAATTTTGAACTATCGACCGCGGCCGGCGTTGACCGAGCAATTGAAGCCGTTGTTCATCGATGAGAAATTGGCGCAGGCTCGACAACTTGCAACCGCGTACCTCGACAACCCGCAACACAAATACGATAGTTTCGAGGACCAAATAAACCGCCTCGGTTACACGTTAATGAATGAGCAGAACCGGGATGCCGCTTTGCAGACCTTCAAATTAAATGTTGAGTTATATCCGGATTCAGCAAACTGCTATGACAGCCTCGCTGAGTGCTATTGGAAAAGAGGTAAACTCGATTTGGCGATTGAGAATTATGAACACGCCCTCGCAATGGATCCGCACGGCCCGACCGGCGCAAACGCCATCCGTATGTTGCAGCAAGTCCGCGCCCAGGCTCAAAGTTCCTCTCAAAAGTAATCTTTTATATCGGGTACGGGCGTGATCAAAAGTACGTTAGGCTTAATTAATAAATGTTTTACTGTTGTGTAATAAGGCGAAAATAATCTATGAAAAAGATACTATTACGAGTCGTTTTGACAGGTGTAACACTGTTCGTGCTGGCAGTTGTTGGGCTAATCCTGCTAACGAACCAACCCGCTGCGCCTACCCCGGACTTCTCAGCGCCGCGAGACCGGGAT
>SMXC01000001.1 GCA_004356825.1 Caldithrix sp. | reverse complement strand
AGCTGTTCTCCTAATTCAAAGAAAGGCTGCAGGCCGTTTTGGGAGAGGGTTGCTTCAGTATCAGATTCGTTCCAATTGCCTTCTTTTAAATGCGTTTTTAGCATAGCTATTAGCGTTGAGTAATTGCACAAACCACAAAAGGCGTCATTTCCGCGGGTTGAAATCCATAACAAATCAATAACTTAGTGCAGGAAATGGATGCCCGACTACTCGGGCATGACAGTATTGAAGTTTTTTGCCTGAAATGGAAGTTCAAAATTATTCAGGTTCATTATGTTTCTTCTAAAATTTCAAACAGGAGTCGAAATCTCCGCTGGATGCAGGCTCAGATATTCGCGAACATCTAACTGCATGCGATCAATGTCCGCAAGAAACCCGGAAACTGCCGCGTGATAGTTGGCGGGATTTGTTTCTGTTTTGCTTCCTTTAAAATAGCCTCTGAATATTTTTATTTTTTCTTCGCTTTTGAGAGTTTCATCTTCTGAAACTACTCATTTACTTTATCAAAATGTTCTTTGTTGCCTTCATGTTGAAACTTTTGATTAGCGATTTAAGTCTTTCGTCTTCTTTTCTGATGATTTCAATATTGGCAAGTGCTTTATTTAACTCATTTTGCAGAAGTCATGATGAACTTAAAAATTTTACTGCAGACGTTATAACTGCACAAGTTACTAAATTTAACACCATTTCCCCCAAAATCCAAATGTTTTTAACCAACTTGCGGCGAATTACAATTTTGCTTGCATTTACATGAAATATGCATTATTTTCGTGCTGTTAGAATTCTATGAACGAGAAAAAAATATTTTTAAAAGGAGACAATTACTTCTATGCCGGATGTTAGAAATATCGTTATCATCGGTTCCGGGCCAGCCGGTTTCACGGCCGGCATTTATGCTGCCAGGGGCAACCTCGAGCCGCTCATCCTCGAAGGCGAAGGCATGGGGGTTGAGATTCCCGGCGGCCAGCTTATGCTGACCACGGACGTCGAAAACTATCCCGGGTTTCCGGAGGGCGTGCAGGGTCCTGAATTGATGGACCTGCTGCGTAAACAGGCGCAGAGATTCGGCGCCGAATGTATTCAAAAATATGCCACTAAAGTTGATTTCTCGAAGCGACCTTTCGTGGTCGAGTATAATGAAAAAACCGTGCAGGCAAAGGCTGTCATCATTTGCACCGGCGCCAGCGCCCGCTGGCTTGGCATCGAGGGTGACTTCATGGGCCGCGGTGTTTCTACTTGCGCCACCTGCGACGGAGCCTTCTACCGCGAGCAGCACGTTGTCATCACCGGCGGCGGTGACTCCGCAATGGAAGAGGCTACTTTTCTGACTAAATTTGCCAGCCGGGTTACAGTCGTTCACCGGCGCGAGGAACTCCGGGCTTCCAAGATCATGCAGGACCGTGCCAGGAAGAACGAGAGGATTGACTTCCTGTGGAATAAAACTATCAAACAATATCTTGGCGAGCCCTCGAAGCTGACCGGCGTCCTCCTCGAAGACACCAAGTCCGGTGAGACGGCCGAGTTCGCCTGCGACGGGGTCTTTCTGGCGATCGGGCATGTTCCCAACACCGAGGTCTTTAAGGGCCAAATTGACCTGGACGATGCCGGCTACATCTTGCCAACGAAGCACACCGCCACCAATGTTGAAGGCGTCTTCGCCGGCGGCGATGTGGTTGACACCCGCTATCGCCAGGCGATCACAGCGGCGGCGATGGGGTGTGAGGCTGCCATCGATGCGGAAAGGTGGCTCGAGGCGCAGGAATGAAAATCAATTTTCGCTGGCTTGTGCAGGCCCTCGCATTTATCGGCTGTATTTTCTTCTTTTTAAAAATCTGGAACAAGTCTAAAGAGCTTTTAACCGCATTTACGACCTCTGATTTGATATTATTCGGAATTTACGGCGCTCTCTTTTTGGTCTGTTTCTTTTTGATGGCGGTAACCAGCTACCTCAAACAGAAATCTAATGGTACACTGAAAAATCCAATCCCGTTCTTTGAAAAACTCCTTTCGAAACTAGGAGTGATTGAATCTTAGTGTCTCAGAAATCGTTTGACTCGGATAAATTTCTGACGGGATGAACCGGATTAAATAAAAAACATTTCACCGCAGAGGCGCTGAGACGCTAAGAACATATAAGATATAACCCGTTGTGCGCATTAATTTAAAATGTCTATTTTACTACAAAAATGTGGAAAATTTAGAGATTTGCCTCATTTTCATTGAAGAAACCCATGAGAATTGGTTGAATAAAGACCTTTCATACGACAAACACCACACATCCACTACCCTATTGGCAAGTTCTTGCCAATAGGGAGACTTTTAGCGCTAATGCGCACAACGGGTTAGATATAAGAAATTTTGTTTTCAGACAGAGTTTTACTAAAATAACTGAAAATGAATTTAATTTTTTACTTTTTCAATACTCTGCTTTGCGGTTTATGAATTGTTCAGGTTAGGTGAAATTACAAATCTTGTTCATCCAGTTATCCTGTCAGATATGATTCTATGAAATTCGGTGCTCACGTTTCAATCACCGGTGGCATTTTTAACGCCCCTCAAAACGGCAAAGACGTCACCTGTGAAGTTATCCAGATTTTCACCAAGAACCAGCAGCAGTGGCGGGTCAAACCACTGACGGATGAGGAAGTTGAACAATTTAAGGCAGAGGAAAAGCGAACGGGGGTGAAGGCGGTTTGTGTGCATGCTTCTTACTTGATTAATCTTGGCGGTTTTGATAAACAGAAGCTGTACCTTTCGCGGCAGAATTTTATCGCGGAAATGGAGCGGGCAGAAGCTTTGGGGATTCCGTATTTGGTTATTCATCCCGGATCGCATCTCGACGAGGGTGAGCAGAAGGGTCTTCAGCGAATTTCTGCAAGCCTTAATTTTGTGTTCGATAAGTGTCCTGATTTTAAACTGAAGATTCTGCTCGAAACCACCGCCGGACAGGGTACCAACTTAGGGTACACCTTCGAGCAACTTGCGGCAATGAAATCGAAAGTCGAGGCTCAAAAACGAATCGGAGTGTGTTTGGATACCTGCCACATTTTCGCAGCGGGCTATGAGCTGCGCAGCGAAGAAGGGTATGAAAAAACCGTATCCGAACTAGACAAAATCATCGGCTGCGAGCAAGTGAGCGTGATTCATGTCAACGATTCGAAAAAGGAATTTGGCAGCAGGAGAGACCGTCACGAACATATCGGAGAGGGCGAGATTGGTATTGATGCATTTAAGTTTCTCATGAATGATTCACGTTTCACAGATGTCTCGATGATTTTAGAAACGCCGAAAGGCCCGAAAAACGATATGGACATTGAGAATTTGAAAAGATTGCGGGGATTGGTGGAGTAGTTATGTTCCTTAACGAACCGGGGCAGCCGACAGAAAAAGGTGACTATTTCGCTCGTGTTGACTTCACGGATAGCAGCGATCGTTTGGACCTGGATCTCTATGTGACCAAAGCAGAAGGGAACCCCAAAGTTTCAGCCGTTGTCATTCATAAGGTCAATGGAGAGAGTCGAAAATAACATTTTTGTTTTTTTGAATTTTCCTTGCAATAAAGGAAAATATTGAAATGCCCCGCAGATACCAAGATATTTTAAAATCCGTTCAAAACCCGTGCGTTATTTGGGCAACGAATGAAGAACGAGGGCAGAGGATATGAAACCGTTAATAAATCAATTGGCAGGGGTGAATTCGAAAACAACCCTTGCATTTGTGCATGATTTTGTCGACGGGCAGTCAAGGCAATGTCCGGCCCGAAGCAGTTTTGAAACAGATGTACGGTGAGTCAGCGGATTTGTTAAAAATCAAAAGAGAGAAATTGTTTGTAGAAAAAAAGGTGAGTTTTGCTCTCCTCTGGATTAATATTCATTATGACAGTTAGCCTGCATTATTCATAAAATTTTACCACAGAGGCACTAAACCTGTCCTGAGCGTGCCGAAGGGACACAGAGAATAAAAGATTTATAACGAGAGTGTGTTCAAAACAAAGTTTTTGAAATCGAAATTAATTACGCTGACAAATGTTCAATATCTCCAATATAATCAATCCTCTGTGCCTTTGTGTCTCTGTGGTTCATGAATTATTCAAGTTGGATTTATTTGTGCTTTAATTTTTTGTTCTTCAGTGCTTTTCCTCTGTTGGGACAAGAGAGCAGGGCTTTGGTAGAATACGAAAAGAAGAAGATGATGATGAAAAAACCCATTTACAAAGCTTCATTCTACACCCTTGGCTGTCGCTTAAATCAGGCAGAGACTTCTTTGATTAGTAATACTTTTAAAGAGCGAAACTATGAGATCGTTGAATACGGTCAGCCAACGGATGTCTGTGTCATCAACACTTGCACGGTGACCGAACAAGCTGACGCCAAGTGCCGCCAATTGGTGCGTCAGGTGCTGAAGCGTTCTCCCGATGCTTTTGTTGCTGTCGTCGGTTGTTATGCCCAAATGGGCGCTGAGGCACTCAGGAGGATCGAAGGCATTGACTTGATTGTTGGCACGGAAGAAAAAATGGCAGTGGCGGATTTCATCGACATCCCGCAGAAATTGCCCGAACCCATCATTCGGAGAAGTAAAATCAGCAAGACGCCGTTTACGATCAGTTCTGTCGGAAATTACGAGCACGCAACGCGCGCCAATTTAAAGGTGCAGGATGGCTGCGATTTTATGTGTACATTTTGTGTGATTCCATTTGCACGGGGCCGGAGTCGCAGCCGGGCATTCTGGGATATTCAGCGCGAGGCGATTCAGTTGGTCGCACGTGGCCACAAAGAGCTGGTGCTCAGCGGCGTTAACATCGGAACTTATGAATTTGAAGGAAAAACCGTTCTAGATATTGTTAAAATGCTCGAAACTATCGATGGTTTGGAGCGCATTCGCATCAGCTCGATTGAGCCGACAACGATTTCCATAGAACTTGTTGAACACATGGCTGAATCTGAGAAGCTCTGCAGCCATTTTCATATTCCGCTCCAGAGCGGTGATGACTCGGTCTTGGCGAACATGCGCAGACTTTACAACGTAGCCGAGTATGTGAAGTTTTTGGAAATGATTGCCAACCGCATCCCGGACGTTTGTCTGGGAACCGATGTCATGGTGGGGTTTCCAGGGGAAGGCGAAGCGGAGTTTGCCAATACCCACCGGCTTTTAGAGCAATTGCCTTTTGCATATTTTCATGTATTTCCTTTTTCGGAACGAAAAGGTACCGCGGCAGTTAAAATTGAAGATAAAGTAGAGGTGCATACAAAAAAAGAACGCAGCGAAATTTTAAGAAATTTATCCAGGGAAAAGAAAACGCATTTTTACCAACAGCAATTAGGTAAGAGCGTAAAAGTTTTGATGGAAGAGCAAAATGAGCCGGGTTGGTTTCAAGGGTTTACGGACAATTACGTGAAGGTAGGCGTACCGACGGATTGCGATTTATCAAACGAGTTTGTCGAGGTAGAATTGAAAGAAATCAGTCAAAAAAATTTAGCGATCGGGGAAATTTTAAATACTTATTAATTAGATTAGGACTTACCAGTTAAATGAAAAAAGTTTATATCGAAACCTACGGCTGCCAGATGAACGAGTACGATACCGAGCTCATTCGGTCGATTCTGAAAGCCACACATCAGTACGAATTTACAAATAAAGAATCCGAAGCCGATGTCGTATTTCTAAACACCTGTGCGATCCGTGAAAACGCCCATGCCAAAATCTATGGTCGCTTGGGTGAAATAAAGCACTTGAGAGAAAAAAATAAAAACGTGATTGTGGGACTACTTGGCTGCATGTCCCAAAATCTCCGTGGCAATCTGCAACGAAGCGAAAACATGATAGATATTTTCGCTGGACCTGATAGCTACAAACGTCTGCCAAGTATGATCGACTCCGTTTTGAATAACGGCAAAAAGAAATATGATTTCAACCTGTCCGAATTTGAAGATTACAGCGACGTTTATCCGGAACGGGTTCCAGGCGTCAATGCGTGGATTGCCGTGATGCGCGGCTGCGATAATTTTTGTACGTTTTGTGTCGTACCCTACACGCGCGGGCGCGAAAGAAGCCGCAATCCGGAAAGTGTGGTCAGGGAGACAGAAAAATTGGTTTCGGATGGATTTAAACAAGTGACCCTTTTAGGGCAGAATGTAAACTCATTCCGCCATAACGGCGTAGACTTTGCTGATTTGATGCAGCAAGTGGCTGATGTTGATGGCATTTATCGTGTGCGATTTACTTCGCCACACCCAAAGGATTTTCCGGAGAAATTTTTAAAAGTTATGGCGGAGAATCCGAAGATTTGCAATCACATCCACTTGCCGCTGCAATCAGGCAATAGCCGAATTCTGGAAATGATGGCCAGAACTTATACTCAAAAAGAGTTTCTCGATTTAGTGGATAAAATCCGCGAGACAATTCCCGACATTGCTTTGACTACGGATATCATTGTCGGCTTTGCTTCGGAAAGCGATGCCGATTTTGAGGATACCTGCCAAGTGATGAAAGAGGTCGAATTTGACTCGGCCTTCATTTTCAAATATTCAGAGCGAAAGAATACGATCGCTTACAAGAAACATCCGGACGATGTTTCAGCCGAAAAAAAAACCGAGCGCATTGTTCGGTTAAATGAGCTGCAAAAATCAATTTCGTTTAAAAAGAATAAAGCCATCATCGGCAAACGTTTTGAAGTCTTGGTTGAAGGCCCTAGTAAAAAAAATTCTGCCGAATGGATGGGACGGATTGAGGCGAACAAAACCGTTATTTTTGCCAACGGCGCTTTTTCGGCCGGTGACTTAATTGAGGTCGAGCTTTATAACGCGACAGCGAATACGTTGTTCGGCGAGCACCGACCCAATTTGATTTTAGCCGATAATTCAACCTCAGTTTTGAGCGAGGTTTGCTGACCCGTGCCAAAATTCCAGGGTACAGATTTTTATCAAATCGACGATCTTCTTTCCGATGAAGAGCGCTTGATCCGCCAGACTGTTCGCGAGTTCGTGGATGACGAGGTTGTGCCTGTTATCCGCGACAATTATCGAGACGGAACCTTTCCCACTCAATTAATTGCTAAAATTGGTAAACTTGGACTTCTGGGGTCAAACCTGCAAGGCTATGGCTGTGCGGGTTTGAATAATGTTGCCTACGGTTTGATTAATCAGGAATTGGAACGAGGCGATAGCGGTTTGCGAAGTTTTGCCTCTGTGCAAGGCAGCCTGGTAATGTATCCCATTCACCAATTTGGTTCCGAGGAGCAAAAGCAAAAATGGCTGCCGAAACTGGCAAGCGGCGAAGCGGTCGGTTGCTTTGCGCTCACCGAGCCGGATTCCGGATCGAATCCCGGCATCATGCGAACCCGCGCTGAAAAAACCAAAAACGGCTGGTTGCTCAACGGCAGCAAAATGTGGATCACCAACGGTTCGCTGGCTGATGTAGCGGTCATTTGGGCAAAAACAGAGGATGGCATTCGAGGGTTCCTGGTGGAAAAAGGCACGGAAGGCTTTACATCAAAAGCTGTGCATGGCAAACTTTCGCTGCGGGCGTCCGATACTGCTGAATTATTTTTCGGAAATTGTTTAATTCCGGAAGAAAACCTTTTGCCGGAGACGATTGGTTTAAAAAACGCGCTGATGTGTTTAACTCAGGCGCGTTTTGGAATCGCATGGGGAGTGATCGGGGCTGCGATGGCTTGTTATGAAGAGGCGCTTGAATACGCAAAAGGCCGGATTCAGTTTGCGGGTAAGCCGATTGCCGCACACCAACTGGTACAAGAAAAGTTCGTTTACATGCTTAGTGAAATTACGAAAGCTCAACTTTTGGCCTTACAATTGGGCAGGCTTAAAGATAAGGGAACAAAGCAAATTCACGTGCAAATTTCCCTTGCCAAGCGCAATAATGTTTACCACGCTCTTGAAATTGCCCGGCTTGCCCGGCAGGTTTTGGGAGCAAACGGAATTTCCGATGATTATCAAGCCATGCGGCATATGTGCAATTTGGAAACGGTGATTACTTATGAGGGTACTCATGATATCCACACATTGATTGTGGGTGAGTACATAACCGGCCACTCGGCTTTTGTCTGAATCAGGATTTCTTGAATGAACCTTTACGACAGAGATGACGGCTTCCGCATTTTTTCGCTGCAGGAGGCAAATTTACTTCTGCCGGATGTTATAAAGATTACTGCAATAGCAGCGGAGTCTTTGGAAGATGCAAAAATGCGCATGAAATCTGAGGAAATTGATGATAATGCCCTTGCTCAACGCAAGTTTGAAAAAGAGACTGCAGCAATTTTAAAAGAATGGTCTCAAGAAATCTCGGCTTTGGGCATCTACCCGAAAGGGTTTTTTACCGTTGATTTTAAATCCCCAATTCCCGACACTCTGTTTTGCTGGGGCTACGGTGAAGAAGTCATTTCACACACGCATAAAATCTTCGAAACCTTTAAAGATCGCATGCCCATTCGAAATAACCTCCTTCCCGGATTTGAAGACTTGTTAAATTAAAAATGCTGAAACTCATTTTTGTTTTTCTTCTCACTCATTTTTCCGTCGGTTTACTGTTCACGATTCTTTTTATTTCCCTTAAAGAAATTGGTAAACTCTATTTTCGTGTCACAACATTAGTGGCTTGTGCGTTAATCGTTTTTGCGCTGCTTGCTAAACCATTTGGCGACATTGGTTTTTTTTCTCTGTTTAATGATGATACCAACCTTGCACAAAGATTAACGTATGTTTTCTTTTTATCGACCTCTTTTCTTCTTATTATTTACAATATAATTCATCCGCGCTTACATAAACCACTTATAGCTCTCAGCGTCATTCTTGGTATTTTAGGAATTTCCAGTTATACCGTTGCCATTTATCAACCTCTGCTGCCTGACTCAACCATGATTGCTTTGTTCGTTGCGAATGGGATCGGGGGCGCTTTGATTTTGGGCTCTGTCTTGGGTGCCATGATAACCGGGCACTGGTATTTAGTCCAGCATAAATTGAGCCTGGCGCCCCTGAAAAACAGCGCCATGATTTACATATCATCTGTTCTGTTAAGAATCGTCTTAATTGGGCTGAATATTCTCACATTTTTTGCAATAAAAGAAGGCGGGGAACTGGTCGATGCGATTTTAAGCCTTAACGGCAGCGGTTACATTTTTATCGGCAGAATTATTTTTGGATTAATTGTTCCTTTAGTATTTGGAATCATGGTATGGAAATCAACAAAAATGCGGGCCACACAATCAGCGACCGGAATTTTATATGCTACAATTATCCTCGTTTTAATGGGGGAGACTTTCGGACAGGTTTTGTTTTTTTTAATTGGGATTCCGCTTTAACTTCAATCCCGAATTACCTTGATTTTAATCTACAGGATTCGTACTTTTAATTTTCAGAAGTCCGGTTTGAAGTAAAACCTGCAAATGGAAGAGCAACAAAACAAAGCTTTGAAGGTCAGTCAAAAGTTGGATTTATTGACCACCATTTTTAATCGCAAGCCGATTCGTTCGGTTTTGGAAAGCTTTACGAGTAAGCAGCTCGTTGAGGCGCATCAGTTTGTGTGGGACAAGTTAATTGAAATTCATTTTCTGACACAGAAGCGAGATTTTCGCCGGGAAGATATAACCAGAAACATGATGTCGTCAGCAACTTACCAGCGCCAGCAAGGTTGTGATCTTCGCCTGGATTACTGCAAAGGAGTTGAATGTATTTGGTCAAATCCAGTTTGTGCCGGCAATAAAATAAGAAATAACATGGAGGTCATGGGTAAAACGATTGGGAAATACCTGGATTCCTGCAACAGCAAGAATAATAAAAGTCAGGTACCCAAAAAGCAGAAGGAGGCAAATGTTTGGCTTGAAAATTAATTCTGTCTGAATAGCCAAGCCATCGACATTATGGAAATTACGTTAACAAGTATTATAATGGGTCTCATTTGTTTAGGTGTTGGTTTTCTTGCTTCTGTTTTAATCAAGAAGAGTAGTATAAGCAATGCCCGGTCACAGGCCGATGAAATTATGGCTGAAGCCACCCAACAAGCCGAGCGGACCAAACAGAAATATGTTCTTGCGGCAAAAGAAGAATGGTTCAATGTCCGGGATGAACAAGAAAACCGCTTGAAGGATCGACAAAAAAAGCTAGATCAAGTGGAGCATGAGTTTCTCGAAAAAGAAAAACAACTTGGCCACAAGGAAAACGAAGCAGATCAGAGGGCAAATAGATTAAAGCAAGGTGAGAGGAATTTGCAGGAACAAAAGGAAGCCCTGGGCACAAAGGAATCTGAACTCAATCGCATTATCCGTGAACAGAATAACGCCTTGTCCCGCATTTCCCAGGTTGGCTTAGAGGATGCCAAAGAACTTTTACTGGAGAATCTTAAACGCGATTACAAGGCCGAAGCCGCGGACATTTATAAAGATCTGGTGGATAAGTCTAAAGAAAATGCGACAAAGGAAGCTCGAAAAATTATAACCATGGCCATTGAGAAAAACGCAGCTGATCACTGTCTGGAAACAACGGTTTCTGTGGTCCCCCTGCCTTCTGATGAATTAAAGGGAAGAATCATCGGCAGGGATGGGCGCAACATCAAAGCATTTGAACAAGCCACCAATGTAAAAGTCATTGTCGATGACACTCCTGAAGCCGTCGTTTTGTCCGGTTTTGATCCGGTTCGCCGGGAAATTGCCCGGCTGTCCCTTCTGAAAATAATTGCCAACAGCAAGATCAATCCTCAAAAGATCGTGGAGATTGTCAAAAATGCTGAAAAAGAAGTGAGTAAAAGCATTTGGCGTGCCGGGAACGAGACAATCGCACGAGTTGGGGTTGGCCGGATGCACCCCGAGCTCATTAAAATCTTAGGCCGGATGAGATACCGCACCAGTTATGGACAAAATGTATTGAAGCACTCGGAAGAAGTTGCCATGTTATGCGGTGCGATGGCTGAAGAACTAAAGATGGACGTCAGATTAGCAAAGCGGGCGGCACTGCTGCATGATATCGGTAAAGCGATGAGTCAGGATATGGAAGGAACTCACACCCAGATCGGCATTGAAATCGCCAAGAAGTATAACGAGAATTCTGTCGTGATCAATGCGATTGCTTCTCACCACGAAGATGAACCTGCGACTTCATTGATTTCGGTTTTGGTTGGCGCCGCCGATTCGATTTCAGGGGCACGTCCCGGCGCACGCCGCGACACGTTGGACGGCTATGTCCGCAGGATTGAAAATCTCGAAAAAGTGGCCGACTCATTTGATTTGGTGGCAAAGGCCTACGCGATTTCCGCTGGACGCGAAGTCAGGGTCATTGTGCAGCCGGATAAAGTTACCGAAGCACAAGCCGATCTTTTAGCAAGGGATATTTCAAAGAAGATTCAGTCGGACATTGAGTTTCCAGGAGAAATTAAAGTGACTGTTATTCGGGAGACCCGTGCCGTCAGCTATGCCTAGCCTTTCGCGAAAGTAAGAAGGTGCCTTAAAAATGAGAAAGATTTCCATTTTTCGAAGAGATTAGGCTAAAGTTGTTTGGTACGATTTTGGATTAAAGAACAATTGTTTTGACTTTCGATTGAAATAAAATCGACATTTTGAGTGTTCCGGATTAAACAAAGACGGAGAATTCATGGCTAAGAAAAAAATAAAAATAACTTTTGCATTCACCATTATTTCCGGTCTGCTGATTTGGCTGACCCTCAGCGGTTTCGAGGGTGAAATGCAGTATTCTATCGGGATAAAAGAGGTCAAAGCGATGGGTGAAGCTGCTTTCGACCAGGGATTGCGTGTCAAAGGGTTTCTTGTCCCCGGAACGCTGCAAAGGTCTCAGAATAGCCTGGAAGTCAATTTTGTCATTGAAGACGCGGGCCAGGAAATGGCAGTGCGTTATGCAAAAGTGCTTCCCGACACTTTTAAAGATGGCGCCGAAGTTTTGGTCGTTGGAAAATACCAGCGGGAAGGGTATTTCGATGCCCAAATTCTGATGGCTAAGTGTCCCTCAAAATATGAGACCGGTCAGGAATATGATATCAAGAATTACGATCCTTCCAAACACATCGACGAGTTGGAAGGTACCAATTAAGGACGTCAAATGGTTGATATTGGACATTTAATGCTCATTTTAGCCCTCACTTGTGCGGGTTACTCCATATTTGTTTCTATTTATGGCGCGCGAAAAAATCGCGAGGATTTGACGAGATCTGGTGAGCATGCTTTGTTTGGCGTCATGTTTCTGGTGACACTGGCGGTTTTCACTTTGTGGCAGCAGATTTTCGCTCATGATTTTCATAATGAGTATGTTGTCGGTTACTCAAATCGGGCCATGCCCACTTTTTATACGGTTGCCTCGCTCTGGGGAGGTCAAAAGGGCTCTCTGCTTTTCTGGGGGTGGCTACTTACTGTTTTTGCAGCTTTAGCCGTTTATTTAAATCGACATAAAAATCGCGAGTTGATGCCGTACGTGGTCGCTGTTCTCATGGGCGGCGCCATGTTTTTTATCGCATTAAACGTTTTCGTTTCCCAGCCGTTTGAAAAACTCTGGCAACTTGAGGGCACCACCCAGGTAATTAAGGCGATTATGCAGCCCGCAAATTCAATTCCATATGCAGCCCCAGATGGACGGGGCTTAAATCCTTTGTTGCAGCATCCGGCCATGGCTATTCATCCGCCTATTTTATATATGGGCTTTGTTGGTTTTAGCATCCCTTTTGCATTTGCACTCGCCGCATTGATCAGCGGGCGGCTCGATAGTCAATGGCTGAAGACAATTCGGCGATGGACTTTAGTGCCTTGGTTCTTTCTTGGAATTGGCATGATTTTGGGCGGCAAGTGGGCTTACATGGAGCTTGGCTGGGGTGGTTACTGGGCTTGGGATCCGGTTGAAAACGCGGCTCTCATGCCATGGTTAGCAGCGACTGCCTTTATTCACTCCACCATGATTCAAGAGAAGAAGAATATGTTGAAAGTGTGGAATATGTCGCTGATTCTTCTGACTTACGTGCTTTGTATTTTCGGGACATTCTTGACTCGCAGCGGCGTGGTTTCTTCGGTGCACTCATTTGCTCGATCTGAAATTGGCCCATGGTTTGTCGGCTATTTGGTTTTACTTATTTTTGTTCCGGTCCTGTTAATTATCAAAAGACTGCCGCAATTGAAAACCACCCAGCATTTCGACTCTGTCATTTCCAGGGAGTCTGCCTTTTTGATCAATAATCTGATTTTTCTTGGTGCCCTTTTTGCGGTATTCTGGGGAACGATCTTTCCGATAGTCACCGAGGCAATTCGCGGGGTGAAAATAACGGTTGCGGAACCGTTCTTTAATAAGGTTACCATTCCAATCGGTCTGTTTCTTCTCTTACTAACCGGGGTTGGGCCGTTGGTCGCCTGGCGCAAGACCTCTTCAAATCTTATGAAGAAGTTTTTCCTGAAACCAATCTTGGTGTCTTTACTCGGTTTGACTATTATGCTGGCATTTGGGATCCGGCATTTTTATGCCCTAGTCTCGCTGACGTTATCCATTTTCGTTACCTCTACAATCGTTGCGGAATTTCATCGTGGCGCCCGCGCGAGAATGCGTACGAACCAGGAAGGGTACTTTGTGGCACTGATTCGGCTTTTGCAGAGAAACAAACGCCGTTACGGAGGTTATATCGTCCATTTCGGAATCGTAGTCATGTTTGTTGGCTTTACCGGTAAAGCTTTTGATACGGAAAAAGAGGCTCATCTTAAACCCGGCGAGTCCATGCAGATTCGCAGTTACACCCTGACTTATAAAGGTTTTAAAACCTTTGAAGACTCGAACAAAGTGGTCTGGCAGGCCGAGATGGATGTTTATAAAGGCGGTAAGATGGTCAAGACCATTTACCCGAATAAACATTACTATATCGTGCAGGAACAGCCCACCACGGAGGTCGTTTTGAGGTCTACTTTGCTGGAGGATTTGTATGTTGTCCTGGCACAGCCAAACGATGATAAGAGCGCCGTTTTCAAGGTGTATATCAATCCCCTGGTAAATTTGGTGTGGCTCTCTGGATTAATTATAACTCTTGGAACGTTTATAATTTTGCTGCCGGACAATCCGTTAAAATCGAAAGTTGCAGCGCAACGTGCTAAAATTGCCCAACATGAAATCGCGTAAATTCCTCTTGACATCTGGCTGAAAATTTTTTATATTTAAATCCGACCATATCGGTCGGGTTTAGGAGTTTGCTTTTGTTACGCATGACCAAGAAATCCGAATACGGTATTATCGCACTGAAGCACATGTTGAATCAGCCGGCGGATGCGGTGACCAGTGCCAAAGAAATTGCCGAGCGCTACAACATTTCTACGGAAATCATGGCTAAAATCCTGCAAAGGCTGGTACGCAAAGGTATGGTCGGTTCGTGTCAGGGGGCGCATGGCGGCTATGTTTTGGCGAAAGATGCCAATAAGATTTCGCTTTCGGAAATCATTGAATCGATTGAAGGGCCAGTTGGGCTTGTTGAGTGTGTTACAGACCCTGATTGTAACTGCAGGCAACTTGAGAATTGCAATATCAGCGAGCCGTTTCACGTAATTCAAAAGCAGTTCAAGATATTTCTGTCAGGAATTACTCTGGCGGATATTAATAATGAACTTGAAATGCAGCGAGCTAACGCTGCTTTGATAAATCTAAATTAGGAGAAGAGCGATGATTTCAGTCACTCCAAAAGCAATCGCTGAGGTTAAGAAAATCATGGCGAAAGATCACCCCGATGGAAATGGGGGCTTGCGTGTCGGAGTAAAAGGGGGTGGGTGCTCGGGGTTATCTTACGTCCTGGACTTTGTAAAAGAACCTCGTGCGGATGATAAAATTATGGAGTTTGACGGCGTGAAGTTTTTTATAGATCCGAAAAGTGCTATTTATTTGAACGGAACGCAGCTTGATTTTTCTGACGGTCTAACCGGCACAGGATTTAATTTTGTCAATCCAAATGCCCAGAGAACATGCGGTTGTGGCAGCAGCTTCAGTGTTTAAGAATAAGGAAAGATTGGTTATGGATAACTTGCAAGAAAAGAATTACCGTAAAAGCAAACAACGGCAAAAAATCCTAGGGATTTTAAAGTCTACAAAAAGCCATCCAACTGCATCCTGGATATACGATAAGCTTAAGCCGGGATTTCCTTCTTTAAGCCTGGGTAATGTTTATAGAAATCTGAGCATTCTGGTAGAGCAAGGGTGTATTCAAGAGTTGAAATTCGGCAGTACATTTGATAGATACGATGGTAATGTGAATCCGCATTACCATTTTATTTGCGAGTCGTGCGGGGCGATCAAGGATATCGAGATAGAACACAACGATGAGTTAAATCGCAAGGTTGAGGCGGCAACTAATTATAGGGTTAAGAATCACAGGCTGGAATTCTTCGGCTGCTGTGACGAGTGCATGAATTGAGGGAAAAGGAGTCTATATGAGTACTGAGCAAGAAACCATCGAACAATTTACAAAAAGCGAATATAAATGGGGATTTACTACAGATATCGAGGAGGAGTTCGCGCCCAAAGGTCTTACTGAAGACACGGTGCGCTTAATTTCTGGTAAAAAGAATGAGCCGGAGTGGCTGCTCGAATGGCGGCTCAAAGCTTTCCGTCACTGGCAGACCATGACCGAACCCAAGTGGCCAAATGTCAAGTATCCTGCCATCGATTATCAGGATGCCTACTATTACGCGGCGCCCAAGAAAAAGAAAGAACTCAAAAGCCTCGATGAAGTCGATCCGGCAATTCGCGAGACTTTTGACAAATTGGGAATTTCTTTAAATGAGCAGAAACGCCTTTCCGGAGTCGCAGTTGATGCGATCATTGACAGCGTTTCAGTTGCGACTACCTTTAAAGATGAGCTTTCCAAACACGGGATTATCTTCGGCTCTTTTTCCGAAGCAGTTCAGAATCATCCCGATTTAGTTAAAAAATATCTCGGTTCGGTTGTGCCTTACACCGATAATTTTTATGCGACTCTGAATTCCGCCGTGTTCAGCGATGGTTCGTTCTGCTACATTCCGAAAGGCGTTCGCTGCCCGATGGAGTTGTCGACTTATTTTAGGATCAACGCTGCGAATACGGGGCAGTTTGAACGAACGCTTATTATCGCTGAAGAAGGCGCTTATGTGAGTTATCTCGAGGGTTGCACAGCGCCGATGCGTGACGAAAATCAACTGCACGCAGCCGTAGTCGAGTTGATTGCTCACAAAGATGCACAGATAAAATACTCAACTGTTCAAAACTGGTACCCGGGCGATGAAAACGGCAAAGGCGGCATCTATAATTTCGTGACCAAACGCGGTATCTGCTCAGGTGACAACGCCAAGATTTCGTGGACGCAGGTTGAGACCGGTTCGGCCATTACCTGGAAATATCCAAGTGTTATTTTAAAAGGGGATAACTCGATCGGGGAATTCTATTCCGTAGCAGTAACCAATAATTATCAGCAAGCGGACACCGGGACCAAGATGATTCATCTTGGCAAGAATACCCGAAGTACGATTATCTCAAAAGGCATTTCGGCTGGCCATGGCCAAAACTCGTATCGAGGCCTGGTAAAGGTGGCCAAGAATGCAGATAACGCACGTAATTTTTCCCAGTGTGACTCGCTGTTGATTGGGGATAAATGCGGTGCACATACGTTTCCTTATTTAGAGGTTCACAACAAATCCGCGAAGATAGAACATGAAGCGACCACCACAAAAGTAGGTGAAGATCAGATTTTTTACTGCAATCAGCGCGGCATTGATACCGAAAATGCGGTGAGCTTGATTGTGAACGGATATTGTAAGGAAGTCTTCAAAGAGCTGCCCATGGAGTTTGCCGTCGAAGCACAGAAATTGCTGGCGATTAGTCTTGAGGGTAGTGTGGGTTAAAAACACTCTTCATTCTGAATATAGGCGAAGGATGAATAGTCACATGAAAATGAAAAAGCGAAATCAGTAAGGAGAAAAAGAAGAAAAGATGTTAAAGGTAAAGGGATTAAAAGTCGCGGTTGAGGGAAACGAAATTCTAAAAGGTATTGATTTAGAAGTAAACAAAGGCGAAGTTCATGCGATTATGGGTCCAAATGGCTCAGGAAAAAGTACCCTTGCAAACGTCCTGGCTGGCCGCGAAGAATACGAAGTACTCGCTGGAGAAGTTCTGTACAACGGCCAGAATCTGTTGGATATGAAACCGGAAGAGCGGGCGAGAGAAGGGTTGTTTTTGGCATTCCAGTATCCGGTAGAAATTCCCGGGGTGAGCATGTCGAATTTTCTAAAGACTGCTCTCAATGAACTTCGCGACCATCATGGCCAGGAAAAGCTCGACGCCATGGAATTCTTTGCTCTCATGAGAGAAAAGCTCAAATTGGTTAATATGGATGAAAAGCTCCTCAGCCGCTCAATTAATGAAGGTTTTTCAGGCGGCGAGAAGAAGCGCAACGAGATTTTTCAAATGGCACTGCTCGAACCCAAGTTGGCCATCTTGGATGAAACCGATTCCGGGTTAGATATCGACGCCTTGAAAATCGTATCCAAGGGTGTGAACCAACTACGAAGCCAGGACAATGCAATCATCATTGTGACCCACTATCAGCGTCTCTTAAATTACATTGTTCCGGATTTTGTCCACGTTCTGGTTGATGGTAAAATTGTGAAGTCGGGCGACAAAGGACTGGCGCTTAAACTTGACGAACAGGGTTATGACTGGGTCAAAGACAATGTAAGCGAGCCGGTAGCTGCTTAAATATAATTTAAATAAAACGAAAATAATATGGAAATAACAGATATAAAACAGTGGTACATTTCGAATTTTGAGTTGTTTGAAGAGAGTCTGAACGGAAGCAGGGAAACTCCGTTCCATGAAGTGCGCAGGTCGGCAATTTCAAAATTTTCCGAGCTGGGCTTTCCAACTCCGCGCCACGAAGAGTGGAAATATACCAACGTTGCACCCATGCTGGAACACAAGTTTAAGCTGCCAACTGAAGTGGCAAAGGTTCCGAAGGAGGTACTTCGCGATTTTACTTTTGATACGCTTAAAGAAAATTTAGTTGTTTTTGTCAACGGTCTTTTTTCGGAAGAGCTCTCTAATATTGCTCTAAACAGCGATGACATCATCGTCAGCAGTCTTCGGAATGCCATGGTAAATCATGCCGACCTCGTTTATAAACATCTCGGTCGTTACGTGAGTTTTGAAGATGAATCCTTTACTGCTCTCAATACCGCGTTTACGAATGATGGCACATTTATCTTTGTGACCGATAATAAAGTAATAGAAGACCCTATTCATTTGATATATATTTCAGATGGGGACACGGAGCTTGTTTCGCACCTACGCAACCTGTTTATTGTTGGGAAAAATAGCCAGGTGAAAATCATCGAGAGCTTCCATTCATTGTCAGATACAACTTATTTCAACAACTTGGTAACCGAAGTTTTTGTTGACGAGTGCGCGATTATCGATCACATAAAACTTCAGGAAGAAAGTATAAATGCCTTTCATATCTCAAATTCGCAAGTACAGCAGGAGCGGCAAAGTGTTTATAGGACGGTCAACATCGACCTGGGAGGCGGATTAGTTCGCAACAATCTAAATGTTTTGTTGAATGATGAGCACTGCGAATCCCATTTGTTTGGATTTTTTCTCGGGCAGGGGACGCAACATATTGACAATCACACGTTTATCGATCATGCAAAGCCACACTGTTTCAGCAACGAACTTTACAAAGGTATTCTCGACGACAAAGCTCGCGGTGTGTTTAACGGCAAGATTATAGTGCGTCCGGATGCGCAAAAAACCAACGCGCTGCAATCCAACAAAACGCTTTTGTTGACCGACGACGCCTCGATTAACGCCAAGCCGCAGTTGGAAATATTTGCCGATGACGTTAAATGTACCCACGGGGCAACCATTGGCCAGCTCGATGACGAAGCCATGTTTTATTTGCGCGCAAGAGGCATTGGTGAGGAAATGGCGGGCGCAATGCTGCGGCACGCTTTTATTAGCGACGTTCTGGAAAACATTAAAATAGAGGAGGTTCGCGAGCGGATGGACGCGCACATTATCGAACGTTTTACAAAAGCACTTAAATCTTAAATGGAAGAATTACTCGATAGCGTTGTTTTAGAAAAACCAGTCAGTACACCTATAGCCGGATTTGATGTTGAACGAATTCGCGAGGATTTCCCGATTCTGCAAACGCGGGTGCACGGGAATCCGCTGGTGTATTTGGACAACGCCGCCACTTCCCAGAAACCGCAAGCTGTTATTGACGCGATCAGCAACTACTATTCCGGAGAAAATGCTAATATTCACCGAGGGGTGCATTATCTCAGCGAGCTTGCCACGAGGAAGTATGAAGAAACGAGGGAGAAGGTAAGAGACCTCATCAACGCGAAATCCATACGTGAAATTGTGTTTGTGCGCGGAACGACAGAGGCGATTAATTTGGTTTCTTCAACTTATGGTCGCGAAAACATCAGAGCAGGTGACGAGATTATTATTTCAAATATGGAACATCATTCCAACATCGTTCCCTGGCAATTACTCTGCGAATCGATCGGCGCGAAACTGAAGGTTATTCCGATCAATGATGACGGCGAAATCATCTTTGATGAATATCTCAAGCTTCTAAATGACAAAACCAAATTGGTTGCGGTTGTCCATACTTCTAACTCACTCGGAACGATTAATCCAGTGCAACAGATCATCTCAGGGGCACATGCCCACGATGTCCCTGTTCTACTCGATGGCGCTCAAGCTGTCCCGCACCAAAAAATTAATGTGCAAGATTTGGATTGTGACTTTTTTGCTTTCTCCAGCCATAAATTTTTCGGGCCTACCGGCGTTGGGGTTTTATTCGCCAAGGAAGATCTTTTGGAAAAAATGCCTCCCTATGAAGGCGGCGGGGAAATGATTACGTCGGTTACATTCGAGAAGACAACCTACAACGAGTTGCCGCATAAATTTGAAGCGGGCACGCCGAACATTGCAGGTGTGGTAGCGCTTGGGAAAGCTATCGATTACGTGTCAGAAATAGGCTATGAAAACATTCACCGACATGAAGTGGAGTTGCTAAAGTACGCCACTGAAGAGTTGTCGTCCATCAAATCTTTGCGGTTAATCGGAACGGCGGCAAAGAAAGCCCCGGTGATTTCGTTCACTTTAGACAATATTCATCCGCATGACATGGGAACTATACTCGATAGGCAGGGCATCGCGGTGCGAACGGGGCATCATTGCACGCAACCGGTCATGGAGCGATTTAATGTGCCGGCCACTACGAGAGCGTCTTTCGCTTTTTACAACACCAAAGAAGAGATTGACCGTCTGGTCGAGGGCATTCATCACGGACTCAATTTATTCAACTAATAATGGAAGATTTAAGAGAACTATATCAGGAAGTGATTCTGGATCATAATAGGAATCCGAAGAATTTCAAGAAACTGGAAAACGCCAGTCACACTTCGGAAGGGTACAATCCTCTTTGCGGCGACCGCATTAATCTGTATTTGCAAATCGAGGATGACCGCATCAAAGACATTAGCTTTGTGGGCTCCGGGTGTGCGATTTCAAAAGCATCTTCGTCGGTAATGACGGGCGAACTTAAAGGAAAATCGTTGGCTGAGGCAAAAGAGCTTTTTAAGAAATTTCAGGGAATCATCACCGGTAAAACTGAAGCGGATTTGACAGGTTTAGATAAACTCTCCGTTTTTGCCGGCGTTCGAGAATTTCCTGTTCGAGTTAAGTGCGCTGCGTTGGCGTGGCATACCATGCTTGAGGCAATTGAAAATGGAACCGAAGCAATTTCAACAGAATAAGATTATTAAAGAGAGAAATAAAATGGAAGACATCAAGGAAAAAGTCGTCGAAGTTATAAAAGGCTGTTACGATCCGGAAATTCCGGTGAATATATATGAACTCGGTTTGATTTATGATATTAATGTGGATGAGTCAAATAATGTCAGTGTCAATATGACATTGACATCACCTGCTTGTCCGGTTGCCGGCACATTGCCTGGAGAAGTCGAGCAGAAAATTAGAGGTTTACCGGAGGTCAATAATGCTAAAGTTGAAGTTGTTTGGGAACCGCAGTGGTCGCCTGACCTCATGAGTGATGTGGCGCGGTACGAACTCGGAATGATGTAAAAAAAATATTTTTATCGAAATCAAGGCTCTTCTCGTTAAGAGCCTTTTTTGTTTATTTTGGAAGGGAAACCTTGGTTTAAACCACGAAAATTTAGCTTGAGTTTCCGCTTGAAAAATATTAAATTGAATCGCTAAATTTCAACGACAAAATCGAGGAGGAGAGGAATGAAAGACTTAAAGGCCTATGTGGCTGAACTGATTGCGACATTTACTCTGTGCTTTATCGGTGCCGGTGCGATTGTAACGAATTCGTATACGGATGGCGCTGTTGGACTTGTCGGGATTGCCCTCGCTCATGGTATTGCTATTATGATAATGGTATACGCCACCGGCCATATTTCGGGTGGTCACATAAATCCCGCTGTAACGATTGGGTTTATGGTCACGAAGCGTATCGAAATTGGCAAAGGAATCGGTTATATTGTTTCCCAGTTGGCGGGTGGCGTTTTGGCGGGTTTTACTCTGCGCGCTATCTTTAGTCCCGCTGTCTGGGGCGCGACGCATTTAGGAACGCCGGCCCTTGGTTCGGGAATTGGCTTCGGATCCGGCATTATGATCGAAGCGATCTTAACATTTTTTCTGGTGATGACTGTCTTTGCCACTGCAGTAGATTCCCGGGCGCCTAAGAATATTTACGGGATTGCAATCGGTGCAACGATTGTCTGTGATATTTTGATGGGCGGCCCCTTAACTGGAGCCGCAATGAATCCCGCCAGAACATTTGGAACGGGCGTGGCAGCCGGTTTCTTTGAAAACCATCTGGTTTATTGGATTGGACCGATCGTTGGCGGTGCTGTGGCTGCCTTGCTTTATAACAATTTTTTTATGTCGAAAGAAGATTAGTTTGATCTATCAATTTTAATCCAAAAAGGAGAATTAAATGGCTTTAGTTGACTATCGAGTTGAGAATAGCATTGCCATCATGGAGCTCAACAATCCGCCCGCAAACAGTTATAACCACGAAATGATGAAAGAACTCGACGCCTGCATCATGAAGGCGCGTTTTGATGAGTCGGTGCATGTTTTAATAATTACCGGTAAAGGCGAGAAATTTT
>SMXC01000163.1 GCA_004356825.1 Caldithrix sp. | reverse complement strand
GGACTCGTGTTTTTTGATGCCGCCACCGCCTGGGGAATTCAAGGTTTTTTCCCCGATGGAACCCCGGCGAATCGTAAATTCGACAGAGATAACATCCTAACATCCTACGGGGTCGGATTGAGGTTTAATTTAGGCGGCCTCTTGGTGCTGAGATGGGACTTCCCATTGAAGAAAGAAAAGGCTGATGGTATTAATAGAGGCGTAGATGCGCCGGACATACATTTTTCAATTGGCCTCGATTTTTAGAGTTAGCAATTTTTTTTCCTGCAAAAACGTGCTATTAAGTGTAGAGAATTTTGGAATAGCTTCTCTACACTTAATTTGTCGTGTTAAATTATCGGTCCAATTTTCCGGGGGAAGAAAAATTTGAAAAAATATCATACCTTTACAGCTTTAATAGGGTGCCTGTTTCTGCTGGCCGCTTTTTTAATCCACCATATAGTTTTAAGTAAAGAGTTGGAAAACCAGACTCTGATTTTGCAGAGTAAGATTGCAGCATTGAGCTTCGTTGCAGAAACCGGTAACGTGCGTTTAAATAGAAGCAAAAGAGTTATCTCCCTGATCGATCGATATAATTCCTCAATGCCGCTAAACCTTAAATTAAAGATTGCTATGGAGATAGCGAATGCCAGCATAAAATATGATAATTTGGATATTCATTTAATCTGCGCCACAATTACACATGAGTCGGGGTACAAATGGGATCCAAAGGCTGTATCTAAAAAAGGCGCAATGGGGCTCATGCAAGTGATGCCTGAAACGGCCAAATCTTTGGTGCAATTTGAAGGGATAGAATGGACCACACCTGCAGAGATCCTATTTGACCCTGTCATTAACATCAGACTTGGAAGTAGATATCTCTCGCGTTTGATTGAATTATATGAAACCGACGGCGGGCTTGCGGCCTACAACGGCGGTGGGAAAAGAGCGGCTTTGTGGTTGGCAAAGAATCGGGCCAAGGGCGTTTTGTATGAAGAAACTCAAAAGTTTGTAGTAGCAGTATTGTCTTTATATGAAGAATTTCGAGACTACAACTGAATTCTTGCCATTGTTAGCAGATTTGCTTGAATCAACCAGGCTTTTTTTATTTTCAAATCTTTTCGGGCTTAGTTAAGCTCCAAAATCTAATTAACTTAACGTCAGTTCGACGTAAGGAATAAAATGAGGAGCAAAGACCAAAAACGACCCGTCCAATGTCATTCCTGCGCATTGCAGCAGGCTGGGATTGCAGGCAGGCACTTTTCGTTATTACAACTGGATTCCGGCTTAAAGATTGCCGGAATGACGGTATAGGTAAGTTTTTGGTCTTTGATTTCTTATATCGAACTCAGGTTAACTTAAAATTTTAATATAACTGCGGGTAAGAGATAAGAAACAGGAAAGTTAAAAACTTACTTTTAGCGTAAACAAACTGCCATTCTCAGCAAAGCAAATTTTATTTCCGAAGGGGGAAAGAGTAAAGCTCTCTGCAATGATTTCAACAGGACTCATTTGCAGCTGATAATTTCGATCGAATTTCAACAACGATTGGTTGCTTAAAAAATACGTTTCGTTTGTTGCTGATAAATGATTTATTGAGATTCCCTCTCCCGGATCTACCCGAGTCTCTAAGATCAAGGTTTCCTGACCTGACTCAAGATCGAGTGTCATTATTTTGTCAGCAGAAGCAGATGTGTAAATAAGCAAACTTTCATGCGCGGCGTAGGCTATTTCATGAAACTCAGAAACGACCCGTTCACTGAAGAGCCTTTTTCTGTTTTTAGTACTCACCTCATAGATCCAGATTTCATAGCCAAGTTCGTCAATGTCATCATACGCTGCCAGAAAAAGAAGCTCATCGTTTGATTTCCAACCTAATACAGAATTGATTCTCTCCACAACAGCTAACTCGGTTAGATAAGAGTCTGGTTCATCCAGGTTCACTATCTTGACCGTTTGAAAATAATCGGACCACGTTTCCCTCTTGCCATAATTGGTATTTAGGGCGATTCTTCGGCCGTCCGGCGACCATTTAAGATCCGATATTTTATAAGCCATACCTGTTTGGCCTATAAGTCTCCTGAGCCCGGAACCGTTCTTGTTGATCACGAATAGATTCTCGCTCTGCTGCCAATTTTTGTTGACCTCGATTGCAGTAAATGCAATTTTTTCACCGGATGGGCCCCATGAGAACTGTGCAGTTATGACGGGTTTCTCTTCTTTACTCTCAATTATTTTTGAAATGCGACCTCCGCCCGTGCCGATGGTGTAAAGGCCCTCGCTGCCATTCTCTTTTTTAAAAAAGGCAATCTCTCTACCCTGGGGAGACCATTGTGGATGACTGCATTCTCCTGAGAAAGTTAATTGTATTTTTTGGGACTTCTCATCCAAGTCTGACTCGACCGAATCGACAGATGCCAGGTCATCAGTCGTGATAAAAGCTTTTTCATAACCAAGCGTATTTATGTTTTTCAAAGCACGTGCGGCCTGGTATTCAGTGCGATATGGACCGATTCTTACTTTGAAAAGTGAATCACCGAATGAAGTGCTGGCGGATAAAACGTAGGCGGGCAACTCAGATTTTCTGAGTACATTATTTAAATTATCAGCATTATTTTTATCTCTCAAAGCGGCAATCTGAATTGAAAAAACCAAACTTTGGTCGTGAGAAATGTGAACGGAACTCGAGTCTATTTGATTGTCTGCATTTTGAGAATCTTTGTTCTCTGAGCAGTTGCCACCGACAAGTAAGAAGAAGCAAATTAAAAAATGTCCTCTTTTATTTAAAAAAATAGTCATATCTCTTTTATTCGTGAAAGAATTGTGGTTTTTGTCTTCTGCTGATACTTTAATTTCACCTTAGATGTTTCCATGATTTTTTGTTTTAATTATTTAGGGAATAACCTGATCGAAGAATGTAGTTTTAAGCCCTATATCGGCGCTTTTCAACCTCTCACCAACCCATTTTCGATATTCGCCTGATTTAAGTAATCCGAGCCTACTCTGCCTTATGTTGATTGTGTCGCAGATAAGTTCGTCCTTTTCACTTGATTTTATGTCAGGGCGTCTCTATATTTTGTGAAATTTATTTAAACTTTTCAGGTCAAAAAATATGCTTAAGACCATTATAATGGGTATAATCGGTGGCTTTGCGCCTGCTTGGCGTGCAGCGAGGATGCAAGTTGTCGATGCTTTGAGGGCGGCATAAAATAAAAACAGCTCGCTTGCGATATAAAATCAGGCAAAGGATTTATTCGGTTTTGGGAGGTATGTCAAGTATTTTACTTGACCCTTGAGCAGGTGGAACCACTGAGAGCTGCCATCTTTCAAAAGAAGCTTATCAAAAAAAATACAGCCAGGAATTAATGAACCCAATTGTTTCATTTAGAAGAGGAGCTAGTCATGCTGAGTTTACGTCTACTATTAAGCTTGGTACTGGTATTGATCTTGTCAGGAATTTCTTACACAAAACCGCGAGCAACGCCATGATGCCTGATCCAGGGTCTGGAGTTGAGTCCGCTGAAAAGTAATCCATTCTTTGTCGAAAGCACGCTTTATTTCAAGCTGCCGCCTTTTGACCAAATCAAGAACTCGGATTATGTACCCGCTTTTGAGCGCGGCATGGCGGAACAACAGACAGAAATCGAAGCCATCGCCAATCAAGCAGATGCACCGACCCTGGAGAACACGCTCATTGCCATGGAGCGCTCCGGGCAGATGCTTCAACGAGTTTCTGCGGTTTTTTCTAGTCTAACCTCTGCCCACACGAATGACTCCCTGGAGGCTATTCGCAGCGAAATGGCGCCCAGGCTGTCGGCCCACCGGGATCAGATCTTGCTCAACGGCAAGTTGTTTGAACACGTGAAGACACTTTACGAGCAGCGTAAGGGTCTGGATATTGATGCCGAGTCGCTGCGTTTAATCGAACGGTATTATTCTGATTTTATACGCGCCGGGGCGCAATTATCCGACACTGATAAGGAATGCTTAAAAACCTTAAACGCCGAACTGGCAAAGTTGCAGACAACCTTTAGCCAGAACGTGTTGAAGGAGGTCAATGACCTGGCGATTGTCGTGGATACGGTGGAGGAGCTTGCCGGCTTGTCAGACGACGCTATTGCCGCAGCAGCTGAAGAAGCAAAAGCCCGCGATCTTGAAGGTAAGTACGTCCTTGCGCTCAGGAATACCAGCGGGCAGCCACCCCTATCCTCCCTGCAAAACCGGGCATTGCGCGAGCGCATTCATAAAATATCTCTGTCCCGTGGCAGTCGCGGCGGGGAGTTCGATAACCGCGCTGTGCTGACAAAAGTAATAAAACTGCGCGCCAAACGAGCTCAGTTGTTAGGTTATGCAAACCATGCGGCTTATCGCCTGGAAAACCAGACTGCCCGCACTGCCGAGGCTGTGAATCAACGTTTGGCCACCTTAGCCCCCGCAGCCGTAGCTAACGCAAAACGCGAAGCGGCGGATCTGCAGAAGATGATCGCCGCCGATGGCCACGATTTCGAATTAGCTTCATGGGATTGGGCCTACTATGCAGAAAAGGTACGCAAAGCCCGCTACGATTTTGACGACTCGCAATTGCGCCCCTATTTTGAACTGGACAATGTCCTTCAGAAAGGGGTGTTCTATGCGGCAAACCGGCTCTATGGCCTGACCTTCAAAGAGCGTACCGATCTGCCGGTTTACCATCCGGATGTTCGCGTGTTTGAAGTTTCTGATGCCGACGGCACAACGCTGGCCCTGTTCCTTGGCGACTATTATGCGCGTTCGTCCAAGCGCGGCGGCGCCTGGATGAATGCTTATGTCAAGCAGTCAGATTTGTTGAATACCAAACCGGTTATCGCCAATCACCAGAATGTTTCAAAGCCGCCGGAGGGCGAACCCGCTCTCATGACCTTTGATGAAGTGACCACCATGTTCCACGAGTTCGGCCATGCGCTGCACGGAATGTTTTCGAACGTCCGCTATCCATATTTCGCCGGGACCTCGGTGCCGCGCGACTTCGTGGAATACCCGTCACAGGTAAATGAAATGTGGGCTATCTGGCCGGAAGTTTTGAAAAATTATGCCGTGCATCATGAAACCGGAGAGCCGATGCCGACCGAATTATTGGATAAAGTTCTGGCGGCACAAAAATTCAATCAGGGCTTCGCTACCACCGAATACCTGGCGGCCTGCCTGCTTGATCAGGCCTGGCATCAGATAACACCGGACCAGGTGCCGGACGGCGACGGCCTGGTGGCATTCGAAACCAATACGCTGGAAGCTGCGGGTGTGGCACTGGATGCCGTACCGCCGCGCTACCGCAGTACTTATTTCTCGCACATCATTGGCGGCTATTCCGCCGGCTACTACTCCTACATCTGGAGCGAGGTACTGGACGCAGATACTGTAGAATGGTTTAAGGAAAACGGCGGCCTGAACCGCGAAAACGGCGACCATTTCCGCAAAACTCTTCTCTCCCGTGGCGGCAGCGCAGACGCGATGACGATTTTCAAGACCTTTCGCGGTGCGGAGCCGAACATCCAGCCGCTGCTGGAACGTCGAGGGCTGACTGGAACGCCGTGATCTGAATTGATGAAAACAACAAACACGTAGGGGCGCCCCTTTGTGGGCGCCCCCGGTTTCGCAAAAAATGAAAGGCAGGCACTTAGGTCTGCCCTTACTTGGTAAAATTGTTTTTCCAGGCCGAATTCATTAATTATTTACAAGCCGATAAAACGGGCTGACGATTCACCCCGTGAGATATTCTTACATTTATTGCTGCAACATATTCTAAACCGGAATCCTATCTCACGGGGTAAAGTAACCCGGAAAATTGGCAATAGATTGATGATCGGCAAAACCATACTCCATTACAAAATCCTCGAAAAATCGGCGAACGCGGCATGGGCGTCGTCTACTAGGTCGATGACACCAAACTCGAGCGTACCGTTGCCATCAATTTCTTACCGCGTCAAAAATTAAATATGCGCAACAATATTAAAAGTCAACCCGTTCCCGCCGAAACAGAAGCATGGCCTCTTAGTCCAAATAATGAAGGAGCATCGTAGTGCAGGTTATCGCAGTTAGCGATACAGATACATTCATTTCTGAAATCGTCACTTCCACAACTGAAGTGCTTGCGAGCATGTGCTCGCTCAAGGCAGTTGTTAAGAATGTAGAGGAACTTGACCACGTAAGCGGCTCACTTGATATCACCAGTTGCCTGGATATTACCGGGATGGTCGGATTTTCGGGATCAAAAGAGCTGCTGGGCTCTATCTTGATGACGTTTCGGTTGGATGTTGCCCTCGCAATTGTCGTCGGTATGCTCGGTTGTACCCGAGACGAGGCAAAATATGACGTCATAGATGGAATTGCCGAGATTGTGAACATGGTGACTGGCGACGCCAAAACGAAATTACAAAAGCAAGGGATAGACCTGCGCCGCTCTATCCCGAATATTGTGACCGGCATTGGTGTTCAGATTACAGCTCCCGCTTCAACCAGCAGAAGGAGAATTGACTTCGAATCGGATTCAGGCCCCTTATTTGTTGAGATAGCCTTCAAGGAAGAGTAACTCACGGATTCCTCGTTCCGTATAGAAAAAAAGCCTCTGTTTGTTTTCACTCAGAATATTCTGTATCCTAACCCTCTGTCGTTTTAAGCCCTTCCCTTTTTCCAGCGATAATGAATGCTTGGCATAGGAATCCCTCCAGTCAAGATATTGAACTCCAGAATCTCGGATATGTCCGGTTTCCCAATATCCTCCTGGTCGTTTTGCTTACCAAACCAGCGCCACTATTGACCCGCGAAAATATAAACGGTCTGATATTGTAAAAACAGAGGGTTACAAATGTAGACCGTTGGCCCCGGAGCCAGAAGTTGGGGGTTCGAATCGTTGCTGTCGCATTTAATTCTTCTTTTAAGTTGACTAAGGTCTTCTCAAATGGAGGCCTTTTTCTTTTACGCATTTTCTAAATCAAAAGCCCTTTGAGAGCGGTGTAGAATTTTCCTTGCTTTAACAAGCGATTTTTTTTACTTTCGGCAGTTCACTCATCAAAGCATTCCAGGTTTTAAAGCAGCACTCTTTAGAACTAAATTTGCTCGGTAGCCAATGATCGGCAAAACCATATCCCACTACAAAATCCTCGAAAAACTCGGCTCCGGCG
>SMXC01000162.1 GCA_004356825.1 Caldithrix sp. | reverse complement strand
CAGGCGGACGGGACGCCAGGACAAGAAATCGCTGCAATCGGCGCGGTGTTATTTGAACATTTGTATAAGCAGAGTAACCGGCGGCTCAGGCCGGCAGAAACAAATTCAAATGCCAGCAGGTGGAAAATGAAGGGTCGTTTAAGTAACTTGTGATTTGGACTTAGTTGTTTGCAGTTTTGAATAGTGTTGGGTATCTTTTGATAATTGAAGATTAAGTCATTTGTTTTAAGAGCAATATTGAGCAGTAGTAATCACATCATCGAAAATCTCCTTAAAGGGGATCGCAGAGCGCTTGCAAAATCAATTTCCCTGATCGAAAATGAAGATCCGCAATCGAGTGAAATTCTCGCCGCCGTTTATGCAAAAATAGGGAAGGCCTATCGAATTGGCATTACCGGACCCCCGGGCGCCGGCAAGAGCACACTCGTCGATCAACTCGTAAAGCAGTATCGCAAGCAAGGCCACTCGGTCGGCGTCATTGCGGTTGATCCAACCAGCCCGTTTACGGGTGGCGCTCTGTTAGGCGATCGTATTCGCATGAATGATCTCGTCCTCGATGAAGGCGTGTTCATTCGCAGTATGGCGAGTCGTGGCAGCTTGGGTGGGCTTTCGCAAAAAGCCAACGATGCTGCGGATGTCATGGATGCCTCTGGGAAAGATTTTGTGATTTTGGAAACGGTCGGCGTGGGGCAGTCAGAGTTGGATGTGGTCGAGGTGGCAGATACGACGGTGGTCGTTTTGGTGCCGGAGTCAGGGGACTCGGTACAAGCGATGAAAGCGGGATTAATGGAAATCGCCGATTTGTTTGTTCTAAATAAGGCAGATCGGGACGGCGCTCAAAATGCCATCGTCGAAATCGAATCGATGCTTCACCTGCGGGCACAACGGGATTGGAATCCAAAAGTCTTGCGCGCAATCGCCAGCCAGGGTGAAGGTGTTGCCGAGATTGCCGAAATGATTAATAAGCATCGAAAATTCTTAGAAGAAGACAATTTATTAAATAAAAATAGAAAAGAGCGCATTTCAAAGAAAATTCAATCGATTGTCCGGCAGCGTCTTGAAAAAGAATTCTGGGATGATTCAAACCGCAGGACACTGATTGAAAATCTCGAAAGTTCAAATGATTTGAATCTGTCACCCTATAAAATCGCAGATCAACTTGTGGAAAACTTCAAAAGTAGAATGGAGAAAAAAAATGAATAATGGATATCTTGACAAGGTCATAGCTCAGAAAAAACAGTGGCGTGAGGCTAAGCAGCAAAAAACACGCGACCGTGACGCGAAATTTGTAACGGTTTCGAGCGAGCCAATTAAAGATCTCTATACTCCTGATGACTCGCAGGACGTCGATTTCTTTGAAGACATTGGTTTTCCCGGCGAGTTTCCTTACACCAGAGGCATTCACCACAATATGTACCGCGGCCGTTTGTGGACTATGCGGCAATTCGCCGGTTTCGGCATGGCGAAAGATACTAACGAACGCTTTAAGTATCTCCTCAAGCATGGTCAGGATGGGCTCTCCGTTGCTTTTGATTTGCCGACCTTAATGGGTGTCGATTCCGACGATCCGAAAAGCGAGGGCGAAGTCGGTACTTGCGGTGTCGCCATTGATTCGCTGGCCGATATGGAGGTGTTGTTTGAGGGTATTCCTCTGGATAAAATCAGCACTTCGATGACCATCAACTCTCCTGCGGCCATTCTGCTGGCTTTTTATATTTGCGTTGCCGAAAAACAAGGTGTGCCTCAGGAAAAGCTGCGCGGCACTTTGCAAAATGACATTTTAAAGGAGTATACCGCCCAGAAAGAATTTATCTTTCCGCCTGAGCCCTCGATGCGGATTATTGTTGACTCGGTTGAGTACTGCACCAAACATGTGCCGATGTGGAATACGATTTCGATTAGCGGCTATCATATTCGTGAAGCCGGTTCGACAGCGGTTCAGGAGTTGGCTTTTACGCTGGCCGATGGTTTTGCCTATGTCGAAGCTTGCATAGAACGAGGTCTTGACATCGACGAATTTGCGCCGCGATTCTCCCACTTTTTTAATTCCCACATTGACTTTTTTGAAGAGATTGCCAAGTTTCGGGCGGCACGACGGATTTACGCGAAAAGAATGCGCTACAAATACGGTGCAAAAAATGAGAAATCATGGAAGCTGAGATTTCATACACAAACAGCCGGCTGTTCGTTAACCGGCCAGCAGCCCGAAAATAATATCATTCGCACAGCTTTTGAAGCAATGGCCGGCGTTTTGGGTGGCACTCAATCCTTGCACACAAATTCTTTGGATGAAACCTGGGCGCTGCCTTCCGAGTACGCTGCGAAGATTGCTTTGCGAACCCAGCAAATTATCGCTTATGAAACCGGTGTTGTTAACACCATCGATCCTTTTGCCGGCTCCTATTTTATGGAAAGTTTAACCAATAAAATGGAACAAGAGGCTGAAGAGTATTTTGAGAGAATCGATGCGCTAGGCGGTGTTATCCCCGCGATTGAAAAAGGATTCTTCCAGAGAGATATCGCCAAGGCAGCGAGAAAATATCAGGATGAGATTGAAGCGAAGGACCGCTTGATCGTCGGGGTGAATTCTCATAAAGAAAAAGACGAAAAGCTGGATATCCCGATCCTACGGATCGATGAAAAAGTCACCAAAGAACAAATCGACAGTTTGAACAAAATGAAAACAGGCCGCAATCAGGTTTCAGTGGACGAATCTTTAAACCAATTGCGAGAAGCGGCACGTGACGGCTCGAATCTCATGCCAAGGTTTATTGAGTGTGCAAAAGCCTACGCCACCATTGGTGAAATGATTGATGTTTTGAAAGTTGAGTTCGGGGTGTATAAAGAACCGATTATTTTTTAAACCCGAAACCCGAAACCCGAAACTAAAAAATCGAAGCTAATTCTATGGAAAAAAAAATCAGAGTACTGGTAGGGAAAGCCGGTTTGGACGGCCACGATCGCGGCGCAAAAGTTATTGCCAGCGCCTTGCGCGACGCTGGATTTGAAGTTATTTATTCCGGCCTGCATCAAACGCCGGAAATGATTGTCGAGGCCGCCCTTCAGGAAGATGTGGATGTTATCGGCTTAAGCATCCTTTCGGGCGCTCACATGACCCTGTTTCCAAAAATTAAAAAACTCATGGAAGAAAAAGGCATGAACGATGTCCTGTTGACCGGCGGCGGCATTATCCCCCCTGATGATGCGAAAGCTTTGGAGGAGCAGGGCACCGGAAAACTGTTCGGCCCCGGTTCGGAGTCAGGAGAAATTATCGCTTATATAAAAGATTGGGTAGCGAAAAATCGTTCTTGAAAAAAAACTTGACATCTGTGTTGCACTTTTGTATATTAATCTAACTTTCTAAAGAAGCAAAAATTGATAACAAAAAACATTTACAATCTCACTGCTCTTCTTGCCTGCGCTTGTTGTTGCGCGTGTTACGGCTGTATGTGTTGTCATAGGAGTAGTGGACTATGAATGTTTTCAGATGACTAAATAGATAACAAACTCTTTCATCAGAGAAATTCAAAACCCACTTTCATTCGAATGTGGGTTTTTTGTTTTTATATCGGTCTTTTTATCCGGTGGGGTATGAACAGAAAATCAGTTTGAGGTAGTCGTGGCAACAGTGTTTGAAAATACCGTGGTTGAAGAGAAACCGGCAACTTCGAGTAGACTTGCCCGGAGTCCCATTGTAGAACGTGTTGGCAAGACTCCGTTACTCAAGATTTCCGCTCTCGCGCCAGAGGTTGCGCCGGTGCAGATTTATGCCAAAGCCGAGTGGTACAACCCCGGCGGTTCGGTAAAGGACCGGGCGGCTTTGAGGATGATTCTCGACGGCGAAAAATCCGGGAAACTGACGCATGAGAAAATTATTCTCGATGCGACTTCCGGAAACACCGGTGTCGCTTACGCCATGTTAGGCGCGGCGGTGGGATATAAAGTAAAACTTGTTATACCAGCCAACGCCGGCGCCCTATTCAAGAGTATCTTGATCGCCTATGGCGCCGAGCTGGTTTTTTCTGACCCCCAACACGGCTCCGATGGTGCCATTCGCCAGGCCATGCGGATCTATTCGGAGGAACCTGCACGATATTTTTACCCGGACCAATACAACAACCCAGAGAATTGGTTGGCGCACTACGAGACGACCGGACCTGAAATCATCCGGCAGACAGATGGACAAGTAACTCATTTCATCGCGGGTCTGGGGACCAGCGGCACCTTCATCGGTTGCGGCCGCCGGCTCAAAGAGTACAATGAGGCTATTCAGTTGATTTCGGTGCAACCCGTTTCTCCTTTGCACGGTCTGGAGGGGCTGAAACACATGGATTCCGCAATGATACCCGGTTTTTACGATGCCGATTTAGCCGATGAAAATATTGAAGTAAGCACAGAACATGCTCAACGGATGGTAAAGCGTCTTGCGAAAGAAGAAGGGCTATTGGTAGGTCTCTCCTCTGGGGCAGTTTTAGCCGCGGCGGTGAGAATTGCCGGAAAACTTAAATCCGGCTTAATCGTAGTCATATTTGCGGATAGTGCTCACAAGTATTTTGATCAAAGATTTTGGGGAGAGGATTAATTGGCACTTAAAATCGATAAAGAAAATTTTGAGTTAATCAAAGCTTACGGAGCAGAATCTTACCCTCTTGAATGCTGTGGTTTTTTACTTGGTAAACAAAATGATGGCGACAAAGAAGTGATGATCACACTTCCTGCTCATAATGCAAGGGTAGAGCAAGAGAGCCACCATCGATTTTTGATCACGCCGCAAGCCTTTTTGGAAGGAGAAAAATTTGCTAACGACCGGGGGTTGGATGTCGTAGGTTTTTATCACTCGCACCCGAATGCCGAGGCCAGGCCATCTGATTACGATCTGGAACATGGTTGGCCCTGGTATTCTTATATTATCGTCTCAGTGAAAAGTCAAAAAGCTGAAGCTGTGACATCGTGGGTTTTACAAGACGACCGAGTAAAATTCATTAAGGAAGAGATAATTTTTGTTAATTAAACCATCTATCCGATCACTCCGAGTCATCGGATGAATGGAAGGAGAGAAACCATGTCCATTAAAATATTGATCCCGACTGCGCTCAGGCAATACGCTCAAAATCGAGATAGTGTCGAGTTGTCGGGTAAAAATGCTGGCGAGCTCCTGGAGAATTTGACTCGTGAATTCCCGGATCTAAAAAAGCATCTGTATGATGAAGACGGTAAGGTTCGAAATTTCGTGAACATTTACGTCAACGACGACGATATTCGATACCTCCAGTCCTATGAAACCGAAGTCAACGACGGCGATATCATCAGCATCATCCCGTCCGTGGCTGGTGGCGCTGAAGCGGTCAACGGTGAATTTTCCAAAGCAGAAATCGAGCGTTACAGCCGGCATCTGATCATGCCGGAGGTGGCAATGGAAGGTCAGCGGAAGTTGAAGCGGGCCAGTGTACTTTTGGTCGGAATGGGAGGACTGGGCTCGCCCACTGCAATGTATTTGGCTGCAGCTGGTGTTGGCCGAATCGGTATTGTCGATTTTGATGTGGTGGATTTTTCAAACTTGCAGCGCCAAATCATTTTTTCAACTGAAGATGTTGGGCGGCCGAAATTGCAAGCTGCGGAGGAGAGGTTGCAAGGCATCAATCCTAATCTGGAAATAGAGACCTATGAAACGCGTCTCACTTCTGAAAATGCCCTGAAAATTCTCGAAAATTACGATATCATCATCGATGGCACGGATAATTTTCCCACCCGCTATCTGGTCAACGATGCTTGCGTTCTTTTAGGCAAGCCAAATGTTTACGGCAGCATCTTTCGCTTCGAAGGGCAGGCCTCGGTGTTTTATGCCAAGGAAGGGCCGTGCTACCGCTGCCTCTATCCGGAACCGCCGCCGCCCGGGTTGGTGCCGAGCTGCGCCGAAGGAGGAGTTCTGGGCATTCTTCCGGGAAACATCGGCATGATTCAGGCCACCGAAGCGGTTAAACTTATTTTGGGGAAAGGCGAGCCTTTGATCGGCCGGCTGCTTTTGTTTGATGCGCTGGCGATGAAGTACCGTGAATTGAAATTGCGTAAAGACCCCAATTGCCCTATTTGTGGTGAAAATCCAACCGTTACGGAATTGATCGATTATGAGCACTTTTGCGGCATCGGCACAGAGGCGGATAAGATCGTGTTAGAACCTGAATTCGAGATATCGGTTGAAGAGTTAAAGGCCAAAATAACAGGGGAGGACACGCCCTTTATACTGGACGTCCGGGAACCCCACGAATTCGAAATCTGCCGAATCCCAAACTCAGTTCTGATTCCGTTAGCTGAAGTTGAAAAACGGGTGCATGAATTAGAGCGCTCGTCGGAAATCGTAGTGCACTGCAAAGCGGGCGGGCGTAGCGCCAAGGCGGTGAAGTTTTTAAGGGAGGCGGGTTTTGAGAAAGTCAAGAACCTCAAGGGCGGCATTTTGGCCTGGGCGGACAGGATTGACCCGAGCGTACCGAAGTACTGATTGAGATTATCTTGGAAATCAAATAAACTCAACATGCTGTTCCATATCCTCAAGCTCCATCACATCAACAATCAACATTAAACCACTGATAATCTTTCCGATTGGTGGGCGTAAACAATTCCTTTATGTGCGATCGCTGTCGAGTGCAATCTAAGAAAATCACTAGCGTGAGTAAAAATGACCCAACCTTCACGTGTGGAAAAATTCAGTTGAACATCGTCTGAACGACCCAGAATATCGGCCTCTTGTGCCGTCAAAACATCAATTCCACGGTGACACAACCCTTCAGCGATGGGTTTGGAAACGTTTTCATCCATATAAAGCTTGATCGGGTGGGGCACAACTCTATTTCTTTATTTTGGAAGGGATTTGTTTCTGTAGATTTTTAATAAAGGCTTCGTCGGTTCGAATCGATTCATTTATTTCGGCGCGATGATCGTGGTAGTAGGTGAGCGCTGCATACACATCGGATAGTTCCAGTTCATGCTCGGTTGCGATTTCATCTGCGCTCAACCCCATTCTTTCATGCCAGATGACAATATTTTGTACCGTAATTCGTCGTCCGGAAATTCGAGGTTTGCCGCCGCAAGTTCCCGGTGTAATTTCAATGTGTTGGATTATCGTTTCTTCTATTAAATTTTTTATAAGACCAATTTATGAATTTCTTAGGGCTATTGCAAGTGAAATGAAGAATTCGCAGACAGGATAACAGGATTTACGTTGTTCGGTCCATTCTGTCCAACTGTTTATTTGCACACAAGCGCCTTGAACTCCTGAAACTTCATTCCAATAATTCACCATTTTTGATGATTTAATGGAGTGAAGTTTAATAAATTCGGGTCTCAGATGCAGGGTTTTGTGCGTGAAATGTGTTTCTAAGATGGGCAATCTTAATTCTGTGAAATCTGATTTTGATGATAGGCGTGATTTTTATCGGGTGCTTTCCAGTTAGAAGGCCGAGAATATAGTGCCTGGAATGTTAACAAGTCGTCTCCAGAGATCATTCTTGGTCTGTTTAGCGGGTTAGCCTGAAAATACTGATCCTTCTTGGCTCAAGTTTGATCCATCTGGTTTAACTATTGCGCGAGCTAACTCATGTTAAACAATATTAATAAAATATTGCTCGTTTTCGCTGGTCATACCGGCCTGCAGGGTGATAACAGAACCGTCGATAGCGCCGTTCTTGACAACAGTGTTAACTCCCGCTGGTACAGGCAAATTGGCCTCGTATTGAACAACAATTTTTACTGGAACATATTCATTCACTCTCCAATCAAGATATGCAATCTCTGCTTGGTTGACAGGGAGATTGTTGAAAAATCCATCTGGGTATAATAGGGTTTGCGTTGCAGGATTCAGTTGGTTTACCAACAAATCTTCTATTTGATCCTTGGCTTTCAGGCCCACGGAGATACCGTTTGTTCTTTCGGTACTTGTATTATAAAGTAATTCTACCGGTTTTTCCTCCCATGTGTATGCAGGTGCCGCCGTGAATGGGACAAAGGTGTTGAGAATATACCACGGGAAATCATCTCCAATTCTAACATCGTGGATTTTCAAGTTGTCATTAATTTCAACTTGTTGAACAACTCTATCTACAAAGCCTTCCTTTGGTGTAAATGAATTTGTACGTTCCAGCATCAGGGATAGATAATGTAATATTGCCAGTACTATCGGTTCTTCCTCCGGCAACAAATTGTCCATTTTGTGCTGGATTGAAACACTATCGCCAACCACCGGTAGGCCGTCTCGCAGTTTGGTGAGATTCTCAATGAATACTTGATAGCCTGGTGGCGGCACGACAAACTGCACCGTCGTGTCATTTGCAATAGTGATTCCGGCAATCTCCTGTGGCTGAAACGAACGGTTGGCGGCGGTCGTGTCTATCTTGAAATCGTAGAGCCGACCGGCGGCACGACTCTAAGGTCTGTGTTTTTAGTTAGAGTGACAACACGATGAGCAGAAATTTTAGTTAGAGAAGAAACTTGACTCCCCGCACTCCCAATTTTCGCCATTTTGCCGGTCAGGGCAAAGGGCTCGCCGTCTGCTGTTTGGCCGGCAACGCGGTACAAATAGACTCCGATGGCCGTGTCGACGCCGAAATCGCTTTGTCGTCCCAGCCGATTTGATAGCTGCCGCCAGCGAGCTGCCCCCGGTGCAAGGTCTTCACAAATTGGCCGCGAATGTTTCTTATTTCAATTGTCACGGCCGCCGGCTTTTGCAGGTCAAACTCGATTTGGGTCGCTGAGCTGAACGGGTTGGGGTAGTTCGGGAACAGGGTAAATGTTTGCGGAATTCCGTCAGACGGCCGGCCCGGGCTAACGGAGGTTACCAGACCGGAGAGCACCACGGTTCCGGAGCCGTCGGTCACGCCGGAGTAGGTGCGTTGGCTATCCACGGTAGTTGCGGTAACCAGGGCATTGGCAACGGGCGCTTGGGCGTTGTCAGTAACCACAACGGTGATCTGGGCAAATCCGGAATCCGAATTTTTAGATTTGGCAGGCGCGTTTGCAGAGTGAAGCCCTGCGATGATTGCAACTGCGCCAACTGCGAATGAAAGTTTTTGCATGGGTTTCATGGAAATTTCCCCGCTTTTGCCAAAATTAAATGAAGGGAATGAAAGTTGTGCTTGACTACCTTAGGACTCTGACCAAAATAATATTTCCATCTTAATTTTTAAAACACTATTTTTGTGCCATGAAAATGGACACAGAATTGGAAGCGGTCATCGTAGAGAAGTATGTAACAATTTCGGCGGAATTGAATGAACGCGGCCGT
>SMXC01000161.1 GCA_004356825.1 Caldithrix sp. | reverse complement strand
GATATTTCAGACACGGCTAAGGTAATCGGCATGAGTTCTGTGTTTTTGAACGAGTTGGTTCCACTATCCTTAAATAGGTCGGAGTTAGAAGTAAGCGATCTGATTGTTGGCGTGCAAACGCCTCAGAGATTAGCTCAAGCAATGGATTACCGGTTTCCTGTCATTCCAAAAGATCCGGTTAAAAAGTCGGACTCTTTAAGTATTTATATCGAGCTGTACAACATTTCTGATGAGATAAGATCACTTCGTTTTGACTGCGAGTTAAGAATGATTAAAGACGGCAAGGTCGCCAAAGAGAAGAAACTTTCCGAGTCGTTTCAAGGTGATGCGTCAGGTAAAAGATCAGAAAAGACTTTTTCTCTGGATATTTCCAAACTCATTGCGGGCGATTATGAACTTACTGTAAAAATCACCGGAAAAAATTTAAAGGAAGAGAAGATTAGAAAAACCTTATTCCGTATTGTGGGTTAATTTTTCTTAAAAAGTTAAAAAAACTTAAGATATGACTTGACACTTAGGGTTCTTTCCCAAGGCATCATGACAATCCTGGCAGAAGAAATACGGAGTACTGAAGTCCTTTAGACCATCATAGGGGGGCAGGTGAAATACAGAAAAACGGCTATCACGAGCCAAAAGTAAGACTGGTTACGCATGCAACGAAGCTAACGGTTTGTCAATCATTTCAAGACCGCCTAACTTAGATTATTCATGAATGCTGTGTTGGCCTAGAACTCTGGCGAGTTCTGCTATCGTTAGCTTCCGCTGAGGGGCTGTCCACAACGCGATAAGGACGCTGACATTATTGTTAAAGGTTGGCGTCTTCTTGACCCGACACAAACGCTAACCCTTCGACAAGCTCAGGGCAAGCTCTTCTTTAAGAGGGTCAGCGTTTCCTAAAAGCCCATGAAATCTAGTCTGAAGACTTCCCGCGGTGGATTGTCGGGCACGGAGTCGTAGCAAGACACTCGGCGAGGCGCTTTCGCGCTAGACTTTTTGGACAGGCCGCGAATCCAAATTCAGCGGCAGGCGACCCCTTGCCGATTTTCCTTAGATCTTTTTATAATAATGAAGTCGGGAAGGAGGCGCCTGAAGCCCGCGCAGGATCCCTCGCCCCGTTGGCAAGTCAGGGGAGGTAAATTCTGGTTAAACAAGGGGTAGTTATCCCACGGAACGGGCCCGTTTTTCAGGGCGAGGAGCCGAAGCGGCCCCCAAAAGCGCTAAAATTACGAAATGTACGTGTAAAGTATTGTAATTTATGTAAAAGATAGGGTTCGTGAATAGTAGAGGCTAAACGTAATCCATCGCTGCGCCTGCAAAGCAAGAATTGCCATGCGAAGAAATCGGTGCAACTTGCAAGCGCTAAATATGAGATTTCGTCTTGCAAGTAATTGTCAAAAGGAGGGTCAGATATGAACAACAAACATGTCATCAGTCGTCGTGACTTCATGCGTGGAGCGGGCGCAACACTCGTTTATGCTGCAACGGGTGCTGGCAGCGCCATGGCCTCAAACATTCGGTCATTTTCGAATTTGTCAGGCGAATCATCGAAAAACGTTCTCATTCTTGGAGCGGGATTAGCCGGACTTGCTGCTGCTTACGAGTTAGACAAAGCCGGATTTAGCGTAACAGTTCTGGAGGCGCGCTCACGCCCGGGTGGCCGGGTGCGGACGCTCCGCGATCCCTTTGCCGATGGACTTTATGCAGAAATGGGGGCGGAGTACGTGGATGCGCATGACGAGTATGCTCACAAATACTGCAAAGAGTTTGGGCTTAAAGTCCTGACTGCCAAACTCTACGACGCCATATTTGTGAGAGGGCAGCGCTTCAAAATGGATTCCTTCAAACAAAACAAGGAAAAGCTGCCGTTTAAAGGTACTGTGGGGGGAGAGCTTTTTGGTCAGGAAAAGAAATATCTCAAACGGATTCTCAACATGATCAAGGACCCGGAGAAATTACCGGCGGAAATTCTCAAATTCGATAATCTCTCGGCTGCGGAGCTGCTCCTTCAGGAAGGAGCACCACAGGACATTATCAATCTTTATAACTACTTGAATGCAACCGAACGCACTGTAAGAGCGGATCAGATGTCGGCGCTCAGTTTGATCCGCAGTCATGCTAAGACGAGCTTCTTTGATGAACAGACGGATGAGGGTAGAATTCTGGGCGGCAACGATCAGCTGCCGAAGGCATTTGCCCGAGCTCTTTCAGGCAAGATTCTTTACCAGAGGCCGGTGCGTAAAATCGCGCATGACAAGAATAGTGCGGAAGTTTGGTTCGAAGAAGGTGGCAAAGTTCAATCAATTCGCACTCCCTGGCTCGTGGTTGCCATACCGTTTTCAGTCCTGCGTGAAATAGAAATCAAGCCTGAATTCTCGCCAGCGAAGATGAAATGTATTCGTGAGCTCGCCTACGGGCAGGTGATGAAAATCGCTATGCAATACAAAAAGAGATTTTGGGATGAGAAAGAGAGCCTCGGACAAAGAGTCTTCACAGATACACATCTGCGACGCATCTATCATATGTCGATCGATCAACCGGGACCGAGAGGTATTCTCATGTCATTCACCGCCGCCGATGATGCAGAAATGTTGGGTAAACTATCCGAAAAGGAACGATTGAAGATTGCGCTTCAGGAAGCCAGCAAAGTATGGCCAGAGGCACCAAAGTTCTGGGAAGGTGGTGTGACTAAATACTGGAACGAAGATCCGTGGGTCAAGGGAAGTTATTCACTCAGCGGGGTTGGACAAGCCCGAGACTTTCTTGAGCTGGCCAGGACGGCAGAAGGCTTGATTCATTTTGCTGGCGAACACACGACCAATGAATCCTCGATGAATGGTGCGATAAAATCCGGTGTGCGGGTCAGTGAGGCCATCAAGAAGGCTGCCACTTAGTGATTTCGAAAAATCCAAATTTTCTAGTACGAAGGCGCCCATTCGACAAGCTCGGGACATGCCTGGCCGAGTATTTTTAAGCACGGAGTTAGATGCAGAAATCGTTCGGCGGCACGTCTCACGCTAATTTTCGGTCAATCACTACTCAGTCATTAGTACAGTAATTGGTTTCCTTTTCAATCTGTGATTCCTTTTGTAACCGTCAAGTACAAAGAAAAGCAATATGAATAAAACAAACGCGGTTGTTGTGACATTGGTTCTTTTGTCATATTTACTCATCGCCTGCGTCAATCATGATCAACATTCATCGAACCAACAAATCAAAAATCGAGGTGAAGGTAAGGACAACTGGTGGCAGAAACTGCCGAGGTCTGCGTGGGGTCCGTTCGAAAGAATTCCCCAAAGTCAGGACTGGTTTGAAGTCTATAGAGTGCTACCTGGCGTTTTTGCTATCTATGAGCCTGGACAGTTTGATGAAGTGATTTCTTACCTGATCGTTGGTACAGAGAAGGCCTTACTCTTTGACACCGGACTGGGAATCGGAGACATGAAACGAGTCGTTACAGAATTGACCGAGCTTGTGCCCATCGTCATCAATTCCCATACGCACTACGACCACATCGGTGGCAATTATCAATTTGATACGATTTACGGGACTGACACTGAATATACCAAGACGAACTCTTATGGCAAGCCGAACGAAGAGGTTCAAGAATTTGTAGCTGAAGGTTGGATCTGGAAACAGACGCCGGAAAAGTTTTCAGTTGCAGAATATCATATCAAACCATTTCAACTTAGTAAGTTCATTAGCGACGGCGAGAAGATAGAACTGGGAAAGCGTACATTAGAAGTCGTGATGACACCGGGCCATGCACCTGATGCGCTTTGCCTTCTCGATCGAGAACACCGGCTCTTGTTTACCGGTGACACGTTTTATCCCGCGAGCTTATACGCACATCTGCCAGGATCGGATTTTGAAGCTTATGCTCAAACGGCCGCCATGCTGGGCCAGTTTATTGATGATGTTGATAAACTTTTACCCGCACACAATGAGCCGCTCGTTGACAGCGTCTATCTCCGTCGGATGCATGAGGGATTTGAAGCGATTCAAGATAGTACAATAGAATTCAAGGTGACAGATGGTAATCGTGAATATATGTTCGAGGGATTTTCGATTATTGCCAATGGCAGTAATTAAGCACAATGTTTTTTAAAAAGGATGAGTTTCGTGCTATTTTTGATTATTGTATTTTTGGCCTCGTTTTCAAGTTTTCCTCATCTCCCCGGTGGCAAATTACATATGGCAACGCACGCCGAAGGGAAACTAAACAACAAACTTTTTCCACAATTGGTAGATGTAACTGCGGAAGCAGGCATAAATTTTAAGCATACTCACGGCGGCGCAGGCGAGCGTTATTATGTGGAAACCATGGGTTCCGGCTGTGCATTTTTGGACTACGATAACGATGGCGATCTGGATATCTATCTTGTGAATGGCGCACCACTGCCCGGTTATCCAGTCGCAAAGGCTCCTAAAAATGTATTATATCAAAACCAGGGAGAGGGAACGTTTCGGGATGTTACTATTCCGGCAGGAGTAGGCGACGCCAGTTACGGTATTGGTTGCGCTGTGGCAGATTACGACAATGATGGCTTTGTAGATATTTACCTCACCAATTTTGGTCCAAATGTCCTGTTTCACAACAACGGCGATGGCACTTTTTCAGATGTAACCGGCACGGCTAAAGTAGGTGACGATAAATGGGGTGCAAGCGCTGCTTTTTTAGATTATGACAACGACGGAGATTTGGATTTATATGTCGTCAATTACGTGAATTTCACTATTGCAAACCACATAAAGTGCGGCCAGGGTTCCAGGGGAATACGGACCCATAGTCATCCCGATGTTTATGACGGCGTTGCTGATGTTTTTTACCGCAATAATGGCGATGGGACTTTTACGGACGTGACAGAGAAGTCGGGAATTTATAACCCTTCTGGAAAAGGGCTGGGGGTCGTATGTGGCGACATTGATAATGATGGCGATCAGGATATTTATGTTGCCAACGACAAGACGCCGAATTTTTTATTCCGCAATAATAGCGATGGCACCTTTTCCGAAATGGGGTTGCTGGCAGGTGTGGGGTATAACGAGGATGGCGTTGGCGAGGCGGGCATGGGTGTAGATTTAGGAGATTACGCATGGCGATGGCTACCTGGATATTTTTGTTACTAATTTTAGCAATGAAACGAATACGCTTTACCAGAACCAGCGGAGTGGCTTTTTCAGTGATATGACTTATGTTTCCGGATTAGGGGTCTCCAGTCTTCTTTCGCTCGGTTTTGGTACAAACTTTTTTGATTTTGATCTGGATGGCGATTTAGATATTTATGTCACCTACGGACACGTTTTGGATAACGTTGAGCTTTTTAAAGATAATATTACCTATGCCCAACCAGACCAACTTTTCGGAAATAACGGACAAGGTTTTTTTACCGATGTCTCCGATAAATTGGGCCGAGACTTTCAAATCGCAAAAGTAGGCCGGGGCGCAGCGTTTGGTGATTATGACAACGACGGTGATATCAATGTTTTAATTTCAAACAACAACCAGACTGCCAACCTATTTCGCAACGATAGCGGGAATCACAATAATTGGCTAAAAATAAAAACCGTCGGAACTAAAAGCAACCGCGACGGCATCGGCGCTAGAGTAAAAGTTGTTTCAGGCTCTCTGGTGCAAATCGAAGAAGTCAGGAGTGCGGGCAGCTATTTATCTGCCAACGACCTTAGGCTTACCTTTGGCCTTGAAAAACTGAATAAAATAGACTCTGTTGAAATTCGTCGGCCGAGCGGTTTGACTGAATCCTATCGAGACTTGCCGGTTAATCAATTGCTCATTTTGCAAGAGGGTGGTGGCTATCAATTGCAAAAGATTAAATAGTGATTGACCGACAAGTCAAAAAGCCTAGCCCGAAGGCGTCTCGCCGAGGGAATTCTAAGATGAAATGTTTGAACAAAACTGCTCGGCGGGACGCCTTCGCCCTTGTTTTCGGTCAATGACTAAATAGTTTTTGAATTGACAGCTCTAAACACAAAAATTATCTGGCTCTTATTTTTCTTTTCCGGCGCTTGCGGACTTGTTTATGAGGTCATTTGGACCCATGAATTAAGTCTGATTTGGTAATACAGTTTACAGCCTTTCAGCCGTTCTGACTTCATTTATGGGCGGTCTGGCCTTAGGAAGTTATTTAGCAGGTCGTGCTTCTAAACGGATAAGCCGACCTCTGCGCGTTTACGGATATTTTGAAATCTTTATTGGCCTATATTGCGCTTTGCTGCCTTTTTTATTTAATGGCACTGAAACTCTTTATGCAACCATCTACAATACTTGGGGGACTTCTTTTTATCTGCTTTCGACGGTTCGATTCTTAATAAGTTTTCTAATTCTGTTAATCCCGACGACCTTTATGGGAGCCACCTTGCCGATTCTGACCGAGGCTTTGCTCTATCGCCGTGACGCACTTGGCTCTATTACCGGAAATCTTTATGCTTTCAACGCTTTTGGGGCGGTTATAGGGACCCTGGGGGCCGCATTCTTGTTGATTCCTTTTTTGGGCATTCAATGGACGATTTTTTCCACGGCAGCTCTCAACCTGGTTTTGGGAATTTCAGCTTTTGCGCTAGATAGAAAATTAGGTGAGACCAAAATATTATTTGAGGAAGTCAGGGAAAAGAGACCTAAGAAGCTTAAGGCTACACAGAAGCAAAATGAATCCATTTCGATTTCATCCGCAGCTGTTTTTGTTTCAGTTTTCGTATTTGGTGTCTCGGGATTTGCCGCCATGGTTTCACAAGTTGCCTGGACAAGAGTTTTTTCACTGGCGGTTGGCAGCACTATTTATGCATTTAGCATCATCGTCGCTGCCTTTATTTTGGGTCTGGCTATTGGAAGTTCTATTGGAGCAAGAAAAGTGGACAACTGTCGAGATTTAGTTAAGACTCTGGCCCTGGTTCAATTGGGACTCGGAACCTCCTGCATGATTATTCTACCGGTTTTGGGGTGGTCGCCTTTGCTTTTTGTCAAGCTGATTTTAAAATACGCGGGATCGTTTAATTTGCTTCTGACTCTGGAATTCTTGGCGGTTGCAATTTTAATATTGGTACCAACCATGCTGCTGGGCGCCACTTTTCCTCTTGTGACTAAAATTTATCACACGGCGCGCAAACAGGCTGGAAGAGCGGTGGGGGATGTGTACGCTATGAATACGGCTGGCGCTATCCTGGGTTCGTTTTTTGTTGGCTTTGTGTTGATTCCAGGTTTGGGTATTCAAGGAAGCTTATTATTGGCGGCAATCTTATTTTTGGTATCCGGATTTGTATTGTTTTTTTTAAGCGCTTCACAAAGAAAATCTCGTGGATTTGTTGCAGCGTGTGCCCTGGTTATTGTCGCTCTCGGCGGAAGCTTTGGACTGGGTCGTACTTTAGAAAGCTGGGATCCAATGATTCTTTCAAGCGGTCTTTATATGTTAAGCCACGAGAAGAGTCTTGAACAAATTGCTGCCAAGGGACAGTTATTGCAGACCTTAAAAAGGCAAGAACAGGGTGTTAAATATTATAAAGAAGGACTTACCTCAACGGTAGCGGTAATTGAGCAAGACGGTATTCGATTTTTGAAAATCGGTGGTAAGACGGACGCGACTACCTTTGGAGATATGCCTACCCAATTGTTGCTTGCCCATGTTCCAATGATGTTGCACCCAAATCCCGTCGACGCCCTTGTTATTGGACTTGGCGGTGGTGTCACGGTGGGATCAGTGCTCACGTATTCTTCCATCCAGAAGGTTGATTTAGTGGAGGTCTCTCCTGAAGTGGTAGAGGTGGTTCGCGATTACGGATTTTTTGACGAAGTAAATAACCGTCCTTTTTTAGACAATCGCTTGAATCTTATTGTAACCGATGCCAGGAATCATGTTGATTTGACCTCTTCAAAATATGACGTGATTATCTCTGAGCCCTCCAATCCATGGATGGCAGGAATGGCCATGTTTTTTACTCAGGACCATTTGCAGAACTGTCGTGAGCGATTAAACCCGGGGGGCCTGATTTGCCAATGGCTTCCGGCCTATCGAATCAGCAAACAAGATTTCCTCACTGTCTTAGCCACTTTTGCCAGTGTTTTTGAATATGTTTCCGTTTGGGAATCTATCCCGGGTGTGGATTATCTATTCATCGGCAGCATGGAACCCCAGAGCATTGATTATAAAAGGGTTACGAAATCTTTGTCTGAGATACCGGTTCAAAAAGATTTGTCCAGGCTGCTCATTAGCGATGTACCCACTTTTCTAAGTTATTATTTAGCTGATGGAAAACAGGTTCAAATCCTCACAAGAGGATATCCTGTAAATACGGATGACAATGTACGTCTAGAATACTCAGCCCCTCGAAATATTTTTAATCACAGCGCCCGAACGATACCCTTCAACGAAATTAGACAGAAAAGTGAAATCACTCTGAAGAATATCCTTTCACATCCGAACGAGAAGAATTTGATTGACCTGGTTAAACAGACGCGCCAGGGCAGGGCCTGGACATTAGAAGCTTTCAAGAGTCGTTGGCAAGGCGATAGAAAAGCTGTTTTGCAAGCTTTGGGTAGAGCGTTAACCTTGAATTCTTCCGACTGGAACGGGCGGGACCTGGAAATTAAAATGCGAATGGAGGCCGTGCGAAACTCTTTACAGTTAGGTCAGTTCGATAATGCGTTGATTCGATTGAATAAGATCCAACTACTGCCGGGCCAACCGGATAGTCAATTTAATAAATATAAATCAATTGCTTATCAGGGGCTGAGAAAAGAGAACCTTAAAAGCAATTAGCGGTTCGGTCCAGCTCTTCTAAGTAATTGGCCTTTTTCAATTATTTTCAGAACGAAATCCATCGGGATTCAGACGCTAAGGACTCTGACCAAAATAATATTTCCATCTTAATTTTTAAAACACTATTTTTGTGCCATGAAAATGGACACAGAATTGGAAGCGGTCATCGTAGAGAAGTATGTAACAATTTCGGCGGAATTGAATGAACGCGGCCGT
>SMXC01000160.1 GCA_004356825.1 Caldithrix sp. | reverse complement strand
TCTTTATCATTCTCGGCGACATTAATAAGGATTGGTACGGCGCGTTCGCTTTTATGTTGGCTGATGGCAAAAACTATTTTTTCTTTGAGCTTGCGCTGGCGAGTCTCTTTAAGCATATCCGTTAGGACATTCAGAGTTTCTTCGCGGTCGATCTGACCCAACCAGAAAACCGCTTTTTCCCGTACTTCCGAATCTTCATCACTTTTTGCAATTTGAGCGAGCTGTGCCACCACTTTCTCACTTTTATGCTGGCTCATCGAGAACACCAGCTTCTCTTTTATTCTTAGATTCTTTTCCTCCTCAAATAGTTGAACCAAGGCTGCAAAGCTTTCTTCCTCCGGAATTTGTCCAAGCCAGAAGACGGCACTCCTTCTAATGTCAAAAGCTTTGTTTTCGGCCGCGGTTTGGCTTAAATAAGAAATGACTTTCGGGTGTTCGTGGAGGCTCACAACAAATACGGCAGGCTTAACAACTTTCTTCTGGTAGCTGTTATTGTTGATAAGGCCGGTCAGATAGTCAAAACTTTCATTATTATCTATTTCGCCAAACCAATAAACCGGGAAACCATCGAATTTGCGTTTCCTGAAAAGATGGGTTAACTTAATTTTTCTAATGCCAAGGGTCTGGCGGTCGAGAAGGTAAAAAAGGCCCCAATTCGTCCAACTGTGTTTGGCGAATTCTTTTTTCATTACTTCGTACGCTTTTTCAGCTTTCTCGTCTCCGAGGTCGCTGAGGGCGTGCAGGACATGCGCTTTGAGATCATCTTCTTCCTGGAGATAGAAATCATCGCGTCCACGTGAAAGGGTGATATTGTCGTCATGGACATAAAACCGATCAAACCCGATATCTTCCCGCGGCTCGAAGCGGTAGCCAACCCAGAATCTGCTTTCCTTCGATTCGCTGCGAAAGCGCCTCTGCGCCGCGTTGATTTTCTCCTGCAGCTTTCCCGAACTCGTTTCGATGAGTGTCATAAATTCGGGGAGTTCGGGTTTTTTCTGGGAATGTGCAGGTATGAAAAAACCCAGGTTCAAAGTTAAAGTAAGAAGAAATTTAGTAAATACTTTCATGGTCAACTCCGGTTATTTTCGATTAGAAATTTTTTACATCAAACCTAGACCGATGCAATCTCGCTCGGCGGGACGCCTTCGCTCTATTAATCTTCAATTTCATTGATTGATTATCTCCAACAGCGCCTTTTTAGCCTCCGCATCATTTGACTGCCCCAGCCAGAAAATAGCCTTTTTTCTCAACTCGATGTCGTCGTCGCTTTTTGTTACTTTTATTAAGAAGTCGACCGACGCTTTTGAACCCATCTGACCGCAAGATGAGAGAATTTTTTTGCGTAACTCTAAACTGGAACTGGAGTCGTAAATATCGACTAACAGACTTAGATTCCCCGAGCCACCTCGTTGGCCGAGCCAGAAAATGGCTTTTTCCTGAATTTTCGGGTCGGAACTGTTTTTAGCAAAATCTACCAGAATATCGCTGGCACGGCTGCCGCCGATTTGACTCACGGAAAAAACAACTTTCTCCTTCGTTTTACGATTTTTAGTGGTCATGAAAATTTCCAAAAGAGTATCGAGGGTCTCGGAGCCGCTCTGCTGGCCAATCCAGAAAATTGCTTTCTCCTGGGCTTTTTCATCCGAATCATCTTTGGCGATTTGCGCGAGAAGTTTTGTTGCCCGGCTGCCACCGATTTGACTGAGCGAAAAAATTATTTTCTCCCGCGCTTTTCTATTCTTGGTCGTGTCGTAAATCTCCATCAGCAGGTCTACCGTCTGCGAGTCGCCCTGCTGGCCAAGCCAAAAAATCGCCTTCTCCTGCGATTTGGCATCAGAATCGTCTCTCGCTATTTGCTGCAGAATCTTTGCAGCACGACTGCCACCGGTCTGGCTGATAGAAAAAATGGCTTTTTCCCTGACTTTGGGGTTAGTCTCGTTCTTAAAGATATCTAATAATATTTCGAGACTTTCAGCGCCGCCGCGCTGGCCAATCCAGAATACTGCATACGCTTGCATTTTCGGGTCTTTGTCGGTCTTTGCAATCTTGTGCAGGATGTCGAGAGCTTTGGAACCACTGACCTGGCCAATCCCGAAAATGCATTTTTTTCGTACTTTCTCATGAGTACTCGAATTGAATATCTCCAGCAAAGTTGCAATGCTTTCCTCGCCGCCCTGCTGGCCGATCCAAAAAATCGCTTTCTCTTGTACTTTTGGATCGGAATCACTCTTGGCCAAATCCGTCAAAGCTTGTAAAGCCTGCAGGCCGCCGATCTGGCTGATGGCATAGACCGCTTTCTCTTTGACTTTTCGGCTGTTGCTGGTTTTGAGCACATCAATTAGGACGGGGAGTGCATCTTCTCCATTCAGTTGTGCTAATGCGGTCAACGCCGCTAATTTAACATCCTCGTCCGGATCCTCGCCGGATTCTTTCAAATAGACTTTGTACTGCGCTTTGCCGCTATTGTATAATTTTTTCGCCAGCTTCACCATACCTGACCGCGCATCATTTGCCCATTCACTTTTGGGATAAGAGTCCTTAACAAGTTTGTAAGCCGTGAACGCTTTTTCATCGTCCGTCCCTTCTTTTTCCAGGCTGTAGGCAATCCAGAAATGCGAAGCGTCGATGTACCGGCTCTCGGGGTATTTGCTGATGATTGTTTTAAAAGCCTTCATCGCCTCCTGATATTTGTCATCATACATCAGACCTTTGGCTTTTTTAAAATCCGAATAAGCCGGATCGGCTTGCAATTCAAATCCGGAAAACAGCGCACTAAAAGAGCCTGCTTCTGCGGTACCTAAATTCGAGCTTAAACTAATGAGAAAAATGCTTACTAATATTTTGCTTAATAATTTCATTGCAAGTTTGTCCTTATATTTAAAGAATGTTTTTTGCCGACTTTAGATTTTGTTCGGGGTTTAGATCGTGTAAATAAATCTTGAGTAATAAGCCCTTGCGGTCGATTCCACTTTTGACTAATTCGATATTTTCAATGTCCTGCTCTTCCTCCAGGTTGGCAATTTCCAGAAGAATGAGTTCAAGCTCCTCGACCAACTGTTTGACTCTTTCGTTCTTCGTTCGGGAGAGTCCGCCTTTTAAGAAAGCAGCTTCTTTAAGCAGGTTCCGGGCAACTCTTTTCTCAGTACTCCAGTCAGAATTCTCTTCTTGCAGGAATTCGGTATTAACGATTCCGAGAAACAGAATCGTCGACTTTTCTAAATAGTGCTCCGTCCGCTGGCTGATCAACTTTAATTCGGCCTGTTGGACAGCGGTCTGTTGTCCTAAGTTAACATTCTCGCGGGTCGAGAAAAATGTCCTGCCCAGAAAGACACCGACCACCAAAATAGCCAAAACACCGGCCATTTGAATCACGGGTACGGGAAATTTAAACAGATGGCTCAACCTTTGGCGCAGCTCTGCAACCGCGTTTGAAACTCGTGTCGGAAAGGGTTCATCGGTCACCTCAAGCTCGTTTTCAATTCGCGTCCAAAGAGAATCCGGCGCCACAACCCGCTCAAATGACGAGGCTTCCATAACGATCATCTTAAGTGTTTTTAACTCTGCCCCGCAGTTTGGACACTCTTTCAGGTGCTTTTCAAATCTAGTCTGCAGAGAATCCGACAATTTTTTTTCAAGATAGTCGGAAAGATTTTTTTGCACGTTTTTACAAATCATTTCATTCACCTAAGCTAAAGGATTATCCTCAAAACTCCGACCGGTTTTTGGCGGTTTCTTGTGCCGGAAATATGTGTGTACCAAACCCTGTCAAGGTTAACTTATTATTACCTATGCCAACGATTGATACATCGCCAAATAAGGCTCTAGATATTGCTTTAATTCTTTTCTGGCTTTATGCAACTGAGATTTTGAAGTCCCTTCGGAAATGTTCATCATCTCAGCGATTTCTTCGTGTTTGTACCCTTCGATATCATAGAGGACAAAGATCATGCGGTACCCCGCCGGCAAAGCCCGAATCGCTTTTTCAAGAAACGGTTTCATTTTAGACGTTTGCTCATTAGTTTTAAGTATCTTGAGATTTGTCGCTAGCTCCGACAACTCATGCACAACCAGTTCCTTCTTTCTCTTCTCCCTGCGAAAATGATTAATGCAGATATTGACCGTGAGTCGATAGACCCATGAAGAAAAAGCCGAGTCGCCGCGGAAGGAATCTATTTTTTGAAAAACTCGCACAAAAGCCATTTGGGTGATATCCTCTGCATCTTGTTGGCTGTTCGCCATTCGATACGCAATATTAAAAACCCGATCTTTGTAAAGCTGGTAAAGCTCGTATTGCGCTTTGCGCTCACCTTTCCGGCAACGCTGCACCAGCTCCCAGTCGATACTACCAGATTCGTCGTTCTTTTTTGCCTGAAAAACGTTTTTGTTTTTATTTAGTCTAATCGCCGCTTGCAGCAAATTGTCTCCGTCGGTTTAAATCTCGAGATTCGGTTTTTAAGACAAGCGTTTTAAGAAAACGGTTGCTTGAAAAAATTATTATTTACAAAGTAATAAAAAAATAGTTACTATGGCAAGTCACATTGAATCCAATTAATTATATTACATTATGACATGTAAAATATTTTTGACCCGTTCAATGCTTTTTTCATGACGCTGTTCCTTTGCCAGAAAGCAAAAGCGCAGGATTGGCTGCAATAGGGCGGCCCTAACGGTGATTTCACAATTGAAGCAAAAGGCCTTGCCGAAAAGTGGCCGGCGAACGGGCCCAAACATCTGTGGAAGCGTCCTTTAGGTTTAGGCTACTCAGCAATCCTTTACAAAGGCGACCGGCTTTTCACGATGTATAGTAAAGGCAACAAGGAAATCATCATTTCACTGGACGCCAAAACAGGCAAGACAATATGGGAATATAGTTACGCACGGGAACTCTGGCCGGAGATGAGAATGTATTTCGGACCCGGGCCAAATGCAACACCGTTGATTGTGGAAGACCGGATTATTTCAATCGGAATCGCCGGTCAAGTGCATTGCCTCGATCTCGCTTCGGGGAAGCTGCTTTGGAAACGCGACCTGCCTGCTGAATTCGGACGGCGAAAGCGAGTGGAAGAGTATGGCTACTCCGGTAGTCCCCTTCGCTACAATAACAGCGTTATCGTACAGGTTGGGGGCAACGACCCCAGCGTGATCGCAATCGATCCGAAAGATGGCTCAACCGTGTGGAAGAGCGGACCGGGTGGCATAAGCTATGCGCAAGCCTCACTCATAAAGCTTGCCGGACAACACCCGTTCATTTATTTTTCGCCGGAAGGGGTCAACGGGCTTGATCCCGCAACAGGTCAATTGCTTTGGCATTGGGAGATTTCGTTTGACAACGGAAATCATTTGACGCCAATTGTGCAATGCAACGAAAGCCGCATCTGGGTTTCAAGCCAGTTTAACTCAGGCGGAGGAAGGCTGCTTGAAATCACCCGAAAAGAAAAAAACATGAACGTAAAACAGATTTGGTTCAATTCGAAACTACGCGGATCCTGCTGGACATTGATCCGTATCGGCGACTTCATCTATGGTTCTGCCGGCGGACACAATGTCTCTTTTATCACCGCCTTCAATTGGAAAACGGAAAAAGTTGCGTGGAGAAAACGCGGATTTCATATGGCGCAATCTCTGTATGCGGATAACAAGCTGATTTTTCTCGACCAAAGCGGCCAACTAAGTATTGCCCGAATTTCACCCACATCTTTGGAGGTTCTTGATACCGCTGAGGTGACAGAGTCTGTTTCGTGAACTCTTCCTACCCTGGTTTCAACGAAACTCTACGTGCGTGACAAGAAACACATTCTCGCACTCGAGCTGGCAAATAGTATAGAATAATGGTATGTAAAAATCATGGCAAGTAAAGCAAGGTCAAGAGAATTTTCAACAGAAAGGGCGCAATCATTTATCTGAAAAGCAAATAGTCCAACATCTTCCTCCTATACATTTTACGGTTAATCCGGATCGGGATTTATTCTTCCGCCCCGCACTGTTCCGCCCAAAACTAAACCTGCTCCGAGCAGGACCAAATTCTTAACAATGTATTGCCCTTCAATCGTCAATCCATAAGGAAAAACATTCCACACAACATCAGGTAAAATTAACAGTGGCAGAGCGGTTCCGGGCATTTGTAAAAACAAGAGCAACAAAGTTAACCGCATGAACTTTCCCGTAATCAGCCCCACACCGATCAGCGCTTCCCATGCGGCAAGAACCGGAATAAAAATATCGGGATCAAAAAAGTAGACGGTATTGCGAACCAAATTTTCGGCCGGACTTAACCCCGGGAAAAACTTAAGCACTCCGAACCAAAGGAAAATAACACCGAGCCCGACCCGCAAAAAAATCAAACATCTACCAGCCATCCAGCTCGTGACGGACTGATCAATTTTCTTGAAGTATTTTTCGACGACTGCTTCTTCGGTTAATCTCATAATCGTAACTCACAAACCTAAGCGCCCTCGATCAATAACTTTCGTTTAAAAGTCCACCTAATCACGAAATAAAGCCCGAGTCCAATGGGGCCAAACATAAAAGTCAGGCCTAAACAGGGAATGATCAGCCAGTGGCTAATCCCCAAGCGTTGGGCATCCCGAACCTCCCAGGATCCGATGAATAAATCGAAGGCGAGATAATGCAGCCAGCCGGCGAGCAGGACATATGGATTTTGAAAAAGCTCTGTCACGCCTGCAAGCGAACTAAAGCCACCTCCCGCTTTTCCGAAATAAACCAAAACAAGATACAAATAAACCAGTCCAAACAGAAAAGGCATGATAACCGAAGTGATAATTTGAGTTGTCCATTTCCAACGTGGAAGGACAACGAGTAAAAGCCAACCCGGGAGCACCATCGTATTACAAATCGCAAAAAGTGTTTCGGCGGACATAAGCGTTCCTCCCTATCAAGTTAAGAGCTGTGGGTCGAACGAATGAAGAACCTATTTTAAAAATTCACAGCCTGGCTGATTTATTCCAGGTGTGAATTGTGATCAGAACAAAAAATACAACGTGCGCAATGTTCATCGCTGCCGGCATGAGAATATTGCCAATCGAAGGAATTAGAAAATATGCTGCGACAATAGGCGCTTGTAAAAGAATCGTATTTAAGAAAGCCATCCAGCGCGGCAGGAGAGTTTGCTTGAAAAAAACCGCCACGGAATACCAAATAGCGGTTAGGCCAAAACTCAGAAACGTTGTCGCCTGGAACGGCTCAAATAAATCTAGGGAAATTTTCATAAGTTGAGAAAGAACCTTGCCGATCTCGACATTTGCGGCTGCTTCATGCTCTTGCATGAGAATAGCGTACATGGCAATGGAACCATGCATGACTGCGCCGACAATCAGACCGTAGGTGATAATCCAAAATATCGGCAACGAAAACCACCGTCCAGCCGGTTTCAAAGCCCGATAAACAATCCAGTAGCCAAACAGATAAAACGGCAGGATGAAGACTCCGAGGAAATGCCCGAGCTTGAGCCGCCAGAGCGGGATATCTAAAAGGAAAAGCATCTCCTCTGATTCGTAGCCCCCTTTTGGAGAATATAAGAACGAAATATCGGCAATAGACAAGAGGATCGCAGCTAAAACAGCTAACAGGCCAGCGATTCTACAATTTAAAGTGCTCAATTTTTAACCCTATATTGGACTATGGTTTAACAATTGCTATGATTCTCAAAGGCCCGCCACTACCCCCTTTGATTTTCATGGGCAAGGCGATGACCGTGAAATCTTTTTCGGGAAGTTGCCCGAGGTTGGCGACGTTTTCAAACGCCGGGATGTTCTGTTCATAGAGGATAACATGACTCATGAAGTCAGTCGATTGGCCATAGTCGATGCTGGGTGTGTCGAGACCGATGGCTTTAATGGAGCGGTTCTCAACCAACCATTTGGCCGCGTCGGGGTGGAGGCCGGGGAAATGCAGTTTGGGAACGGCTTCAGGACCGAGCTCGTCGGTGCCGAGATATTTCAAGCGGTCGGGCCAGTGCTTGCCGAAGCCGGTGCGAATGAGCACCATGAAATCGTTAAGCAGGATGCCGTGAGCCTTTTCCCATGCCACGAAATCTCCTCGGTTGACGAGGTAGTCCGGGTCAGCAGCACATTTTTCAGAAACATCGATCACAGCGCCTTTACCAATCAGCCGCTCAAGCGGAATTTGGTCAACCGTGTTGCCATCTTTGTAGAAATGGATCGGGGCGTCAATGTGGGTGCCGCCGTGCTCGGCCGTACAAAAAGTATTTGCAACGTAGAAGTACCCTTGTTCGGTCTGGCCCTCAAAAGCGACCTCTAATTTAAAACCCTCGGCGGTAGGCCAGAAAATAGTGTCCTCGCCGAAAGAATGGGTTAGGTCAATGATTTTTCCGGAAAATGGATCTGGCTCCGGAACAGCACATGCGAATGCAAGAAAAAACAGTAAGAGACCTGTTAAAAATGATTTAATTTTCATGATTCCCTCCAAAAAAAACTCCTTAAACTTATTTCAAAATTCTCTGTGTCTCCGTAGCAAACTTCATTTATTCAACCCCGTCGAACCAAACCCCCCTTCCCCTCTTGTCGTATCCGAAAGTTCATTCACTTCTTTAAATTCGGCATACGCGATCGGCGCGACCACCAATTGCGCAATTTTCTGCCCTTTCTCAATGTGATAGGGTTCCGAACTCAAATTGATCAAAATCACTTTGATTTCGCCGCGATAACCAAAATCTATGGTGCCGGGCGTATTGAGGACTGTCAAGCCACTTTTCAACGCCAAACCGCTTTTGGGCCGAACTTGTAATTCGAACCCTGCAGGGATTTCAGCGGCAAGGCCGGTTGAAACGGCATGTCTTTCCATGGGCTGCAAAGTGCAGTCTGCCGTTGAAAAGAGATCGGCGCCGGAGTCGCCAAAATGGGCGTATTGGGGAACATGGGCATCCGGTGTAAGTTTCTTAATGTTAACAACACAGGAAAAATCATTTTCGGACATTAGTTTTCTCCAAATTAACTATCTGAATTATGACTATCCCCTAAATCCGTACCATCCGATTACTGTTTTTATGTAAACGGATTTAACAGATCGAACGGATTAAAATTAAAGATATTGACAGACTTTTCTCATTTTATAAGTTATATCCTCATAAATCAGATTTCCCATCTGAACCTCACGTAAAACGATTCTTTTATCTGCTTAATCAGTTCTATCCGCTTACTGCTTTTCATATAAACGGATTGAACAGATTAAAAATTATCGATGTGTGGATTAACGAATCTTCGAATGGCAAGAGGCTGATTGCCGAAATTTACTAATAAACCAATTTTTAACTGAGCTACTTTCAAGTAGCTTAACAACTGCGCTTCAAATCGAGGATGAAGTTCTGAGACTGCTTTAAGTTCTAAAATTATTTTGTCATAAACTAAAATATCTACTCTATATTTATCTACTTTTTCACCCAAATATCTTACGTCGTAAATCTTTTCGTGTTCAAAAGGCACTCCTGCATTTTTAAAGTCAATCATGACCGCTTGTTTATACGTTTCCTCGCGGAATCCCGGTCCTAACTCATTATAAACACTAAAAAGGCTTTTTCGAATTTTATAAGTTAAGTCCTCATAAATTAGATTTCCCATCCTCACCTCACCTAAGCGATTGATTATCCGTTTAATCAGCTTAATCACGCTTATTGTTTTTTTAATTAAAGTGATTTAGCAGATTAACCAAGCTAAAAAAGAACATTGATGACTTTGGAAACTTTGCTGGTTTCGAACATCCGAATCAAAAATAGAATCGTTTTAATAAACCAGCCCGGATTCCGGACGATTTTTGCAAGAGCTTCGATCTGCTCATCCTTTTCGGCAATTTTTTTCTTCTGTTCCTCGGGGTTAAGCCCGGCGAGTTCATTGGCAAATTTCCACGCTTCGTCCCGTGCCCTCTGAATGCTGAATCTCATAATGGCTTCGTCTGTCCGACCGCCGATTTTATCGATCAAATTAAATCCAGGGGAAAGGGCGTCGATTTTGTCCTGTACCACATCCAGTAAATCGGACAAAATTTTGTTGATCGCCATGAAATCATTTTCGAGTTCCTGTAAACTCTCACCCGGCCTCGTTTCAACGGCGGCGATGCCAAGATCGAGATTAATGTGAGCGTTGATTGCCATGAGCAGATGCTGCAGGATGAGAAGATTCCATTTCTTCGTGGCTTGAAATGTGATGAGCCAGCTTTTCGTTGGTTGGATGTCGTTTTGGTACTGTTCCAGCGCTTCGAGATAGCGGTTGGCAAAGATGACGTCGAGTCGTTCCATGCGCTTGCCATCCTCGAATTCACCGGCAGCGATGCCGTCGCGCACCCCGACCGTTACTTGGCGATACAGCGCCGCGAAATATCCGATGCGGCTGTTGTCTTCACGGGATTGGTCAATAATGTCGTCTATGCGCGCAACGACCTCATCGATTGTAGTCGGAAGATTAGTTATTGCGGGATCGGTTGTGGGCATATTAGTTCTTTACGATTGCCCAAACCAAACAAGCCCAGCCGCCGAGGAAAGCAACGCCGCCGAGAGGCGTAATTGCGCCAAGCCAGCGCACGCCGGTCAAACTGAGAACGTAAAGACTTCCAGAGAAAATAACCGTACCGATGATAAAAAGCCAGCCGCTTAAATTTGTCAATGAGCCCGGCCAGCGACCGCAGGCCCAGGCTACCGCTAAAAGCGCGAGGGCGTGATACATGTGGTAGCGCACGCCGACTTCAAAGATGTTGAACATTTCGGTTGACAGGCGGGTTTTCAAACCATGGGCGGCAAAAGCGCCAAGAGTGACGCCTAAAAATGCCGAGATAGCACCGCTTAAAAAGAAGATCCTCTCCAAGTTTTCCTCCTCCCTCGTTATTGGAACTATCTTTGCAAGGTTTCAAACCTTCCAAAGTCTCCAATTGAATTAGTCTACAACAACTGCCGCAAAACATACTGCAAAATGCCGCCGTGCTTGTAATAATTCAACTCTTCCGGCGTGTCAATTCGGGTGACGACTCTAAACGATTTTTCCGCGCCGTCATCAGATTTTGCGGTGACTGTCAATTCTTTGCCCGGCGATAAATTGTCGGCGATTCCGGTGATTTGATAAGTCTCAAATCCATCAAGGCCAATCGACTCGCGGTTTTCACCCGCTTTGAATTGCAACGGCAGCACGCCCATGCCGATTAAATTGCTGCGATGAATACGCTCGAAACTCTCGGCGATCACGGCTTCGACTCCGAGCAAACGGGTGCCTTTAGCGGCCCAGTCGCGTGAAGAACCCATGCCATATTCTTTTCCTGCCAAAATGATCAGCGGAATATCTTCCTTTATATACTGCATCGCGGCTTCATAAATTGAAGTCAGTTTTTTGTCCGGCAAGTGCTGGGTCCAGTTGCCTTCTTTTCCCGGGGCCAGAAAGTTGCGCAAACGAATATTGCCAAACGTACCCCGCATCATGACCTCGTGGTTGCCGCGTCGTGAGCCGAAAGAGTTGAAATCCGCCCGTTCAATTCCGTTATTTTTCAGGTACTTTCCTGCCGGACTGTCTTCGGGAATGGCACCCGCGGGAGAAATATGGTCGGTCGTAACCGAATCTCCAACCATGACCAGAACACGCGCGTTCCCGACGTCTTTGGGCGCAGCCGGTTCTAACGGCATATTTTCAAAAAACGGTGGATTTCTAATATAAGTGGAATTCGGATCCCAATCATAAAGATCGCCTTCAGGAATCTCAAGCGCCCGCCAGCGCTCGTCGCCGGTAAACACTTCGGCGTATTCTTTTTCAAACATTTCCTTTGTAACCGAATTTCGAACCACTTCCTGAATTTCTTTCAGGCTCGGCCAGATATCTTTCAGGAAAACCGGCCGGTTATTTTTATCCTGTCCGAGGGGTTCGTTATAAAGGTCGATGTCCATACGGCCGGCAAGGGCATACGCAACCACGAGTGGCGGCGAAGCCAAATAATTGGCGCGGGTATGTGGATTAATCCGGCCTTCGAAGTTGCGGTTGCCGCTCAAAACGGAAGCCGCGACCAGGTTGCCTTCTTTAATGCCGTTTACGATATAGTCAGGCAGGGGTCCGCTGTTGCCGATGCAAGTGGTACAGCCGTAACCCACTAAATTGAATTTCAGTTCATCCAGATACCGCATCAGGCCGGCGTCGTTCAAATAGTCGGTCACTACTTTGGAGCCGGGGGCCAAACTGGTTTTTACCCAGGGTTTGGTCTGCAGCCCGCGTTCCACCGCTTTTTTCGCCAGCAGCCCGGCGCCGATCATAACCGATGGATTCGAGGTGTTGGTGCAGCTGGTAATCGCCGCGATTACCACAGAACCGTTGTTCAACTCGACTTGATGACCATTGTCACTAACCTGCACACTATCTTTTGTATCAGCTAATTTCAATGTCTTAAGTGCGTCTTCGAAAGCTTTTTTGGAGTCCTTCAAACGAATCCGATCCTGCGGCCGTTTCGGCCCGGCGATACTCGGCTCAACAGTTGACAAATCCAGTTCGAGAATATCTGAGAAAACCGGGTCCGGAGTTTCATTGGTTCGAAAAAGTCCCTGCTCTTTGGTGTAAGCTTCAACCAGGCTGACCAGTTCGTCGCTGCGTCCAGTGTGGTGGAGATATTTTAACGTTTCGGAATCAACCGGGAAGAAGCCAATTGTGGCGCCGTATTCCGGGGCCATGTTGGCAATGGTGGCGCGATCTGCAAGACTCAAACTGCTTAGCCCGGGGCCAAAGTATTCAACAAATTTTCCGACCACGCCTCTTGCTCTCAACATCTGCACAACAATCAGCACCAAATCCGTTGCGGTTGCGCCTTCGGCCAGCTCACCGGTAAATTCAAAGCCGACGACTTCGGGAATGAGCATGGAAATTGGCTGACCGAGCATGGCCGCTTCAGCCTCGATGCCGCCAACGCCCCAGCCGACAATTCCTAAACCGTTGATCATGGTGGTATGAGAATCCGTACCAACCAGAGTATCCGGATAAGCAAACGTTTTTCCATCCATTTTTGACTGGAAAACAACCTGTCCCAAATACTCTAAATTCACCTGATGGCAAATTCCGGTCTCCGGGGGCACCACACGAAAATCCTGGAAGGAATTTTGCCCCCAGCGCAGAAAAGCATAGCGCTCGCGGTTGCGCACGTACTCTTTGTCCGTGTTGAATTTCATGGCACCGGCGGAGCCGAACATATCCACTTGAATCGAATGGTCGATCACCAGATCAGCGGGGACTTGCGGGTTAATTTTCTTCGCGTCGCCGCCGAGGTTTTTCATCGCCTCACGCATGGCCGCTAAATCAACAACTGCGGGAACGCCGGTGAAATCCTGCATCAGGACACGCGACGGGGCGAAAGCAATCTCGTTGTCCGACTTTTTAGCCGGATCCCAATTGGCGACCGCTTCAATATCCGCTTTCTTGACAAAGCCACCGTCTTCTTTGCGCAATAAGTTTTCGAGCAGAATTTTCATGGAAAAAGGCAATCGGGAGATGTTGCCAATCCCTGCTTTTTCCAATGCGTTTAATCGGAATATCTCATAAGAATTCGTTCCAACATTGAGTGTGCTCAGACTGCTGAAGCTATTCAACTGCTTTTTATCCATTTAGCTACTCCTTAGCTCTTTGTGTGAATATGATATGCTATCCAAATACTAGCAAAATGTCATTCCGACCAGAGGAAGAATCTGGTTTTAATGTGAAGACATTTGCTAATTGAACCTGAGTTCCCCTTTCAGATTTCTCACATGCGTTCGAAACGACATTGGGCTGTGGTTTTCGCCTCAGTTTTTCAAATATTCTAACCTAATCTAAATCGTCAATAATTTCGAAAATTATAAAACTTCTCAACAAATTATTATAATGAAATGAAGTTTGGAAATCAACTAGTTTGGTATAGAATTCGACTTTTCCCTTATTTCAAAAGAGATTCTCGTTTCTTTTAAGAAATTTACTTACCAGGCCTCCCAAGTATAAAATCAGCTCTTTTTACAAACGATTCAAAAAAAAGAAGGAGCAGAGATGTTTGAAAATACATTAATCCAATCCGATCAACATTGGGCCGTTTGGGCGATACTGATCTCGGTAGCCGCTTTTGGCTTATGGGCTGAAAAGACCAGGTGGGGCAGCAGGCTCTCTGCGGTTGTCGTTTCAATTCTGGCAGCTTTTATTCTCTCTAACTTATCGATTATTCCTTCGCAGGCTGAAGGCTACGATGTCGTATGGTCGTATCTCGTGCCGTTGGCGATTCCACTTTTGCTTTTCAAAGCTGATTTAAGAATGACCATTAAGGAAGCAGGACCAACTTTGCTGGCATTTGTTTTTGGGGCCATTGGAACCGTGCTGGGAACGCTGCTTGCATTTGCCCTCATTCCTCTTGGCGTAGAAGGGTATAAACTAGCGGGTATCTTTTGCGCCACCTACATTGGCCGGTTGGATGAATTTCGCCGCCGCTTCAGAAGCCGTGCAGCTGAGATCCGGCGACTTATTAACGGCAGGATTCGCTGCTGACAACCTCATTATGACCGTCTATTTTTTGTTGCTATTTTCCCTACCATCGATGGCGTTAATGAAAAAACTGTTTCGCACTAAATACGATGCCCAAGCGCAAAAATTTGCCGGTGACTCCGACGATGCGAAGCCAGCCGGCGAGCGACCAGACTTATTGGATATGGCCAGGGGTCTGGCGATTGCGACCGTGGTCTGTGCCGTTGGTTTTGCGCTGTCAGATCTAACGGGGATCAGGGGCAGCGGTATTTTGTTTACTGCGATCATTGTTGGGCTGGCGACCCTGTTTCCGAAAGTCATGGGCAGTATCCATGGAGCGTATCAAATCGGCACTTTTCGAATGCAGATTTTTTTCGCTGTCATTGGCGCTAGTGCAAATATAATAATAGTTATCAAGGTCTGTCCTATTTTG
>SMXC01000007.1 GCA_004356825.1 Caldithrix sp. | reverse complement strand
TATGATTTGTCCGGTTGCCACTTCCAGTCCGGCACGGCGCAGTACGCGTCCAAAGGCAATGATGTGTTGAGTGATTCGATTTATGGAGGCGGGTTGGCGATTCATCAGGTTCCTATTTTTCGCGATTCATTTGTTGCTCATTTCGCGCAATTTCTGCTTGGCCAGCTTCGGTGTCCTTGCCCAGAGCCTCTTGAGATTTGGCTGGCATAATCTATGATTTCATTCATCCGTAGGGGCACACTGCAGTGTGCCCCTACAAAATTCTTCAAAGATTGGCCTTCCACGTGTTCCATAGCGATAAAGGCCCTGCCTTCATGCTCGCCGACTTCATAAACGGTGATGATATTCGGCTGGTTCAGAGCCGCAGCCGCCTTGGCCTCCCGCTTGAAGCGAGCATTGATTTCCGGATCAGTGGTGTATTGCAGTGGTAAGAATTTTAGTGCGACTTTGCGGTCGAGGTCGCAGTCTTGAGCGAGGTAAACTTCTCCCATGCCGCCACGGCCAGGTTCTTTCAAAATCTTGTAATGAAGTATGGTTTTGCCGATCATGAATCTATTTCCAATTCTTCGGGTTGTCTTTACCCCGTGAGACAGGATTTCCGGGCTTAGAATATGTTGCTGCAATAAATGTAAGAATATCTCACGGGGTGAAATCTTCAGCCCATTTCAATGGGTTGTAGATGATATATTCGCGAATTCGACTCAGTTCGTCTTCGTCTCGAAACACGCTCCCTTCGGGGTTCGCTCTGGGCAGGCTCCATAATTCCGCTGCCCAATTTCCGCGGAAATGATGGCCAATCCTTTTGTTTAACACCTCGGATATATTCGTTTGTGGTAATTGATTTGAATGCACCAACAATTTCACCCAATGTAGGGGCAGGCCTTGTTTGTTTTGTCAACCTTGTTTTGGGCACCCACAAGGGGCGCCCCTACGGGTTGGGTCGTTTCATTATCATTAATTATGAGAATGCCGTGAAGGTGATTTGGCCTCATGGTGAATTCGTCGATTGCCGATTCAGGAAAATGTTTTGGTAATTCCGACCATTGCGCGTAAACCATTTGACCTGCCTGGTTCAATGTCATCTTCTCGTTGTTCACATTGCCAAATAAACAAAACCGATCCTGGGTACAAACCGTCACAAAATAGGCGCCGGCTGAACTGTAATCATATCCTTTCAGTCGGATGGAACGGCGACGATGGATTTCAGAGCCGACGGTCATCTCAGCCCACCTTCGTCGAGCTTTTCGGAGATTTTGTTTACCCCGTTGGATATTAGATTTGAATGAATTCGAATATTAGCTATTTTACCTTTTTGGAATGGAAACCCAAAAGCCTGACTCTTTTATCCCACTGGGTAAAATGGAGTATTTGCCGATCACGATCTGAACCCATCAATTTAAACAAATTGAGATAGAACTTTTGAAAAAATGTAACTTTATGCGGCTTCAGCTCTGATCTTTTCAACTATTTTGGCTGCTTCATGTCCTTTTACTTTAACAATATCATCCTGATATTTCAGCAAGGTGCCCAAGGTATCGTCCACCAATTCCGGCTTCAGCTCCATTTCTGCAAGGGTTACAAGGGCGGATGACCAATCCAGCGTTTCAGCCACGCCCGGTAGTTTGTATAAATCCATGGTGCGCAGTTCCTGCACAAAAGTCACGATTTCATGGGCTAATTTTTCCGCTATGTCGGGCACTTTGACCATCACAATCTCATATTCTTTTTCAGCGGATGGATAATCGATCCAGAAATAGAGGCAGCGGCGTTTAAGAGCGTCGTGAATTTCACGGGTACGATTGGAGGTGATGATGATCACCGGCGGCTTCTTGGCAGTGATGGTACCGATTTCCGGAATAGTGATCTGAAAATCGGAAAGCAACTCTAACAAGAGGGCTTCGAACTCTTCGTCAGCGCGATCGAGTTCGTCGATGAGCAGGACCGGGGCTTTGGTTTCGCCACTAATGGCCTGCAACAGCGGCCGCTGAATCAGAAACTCCGGCTCGAAGATTTCGTGCTGAATTTGCTTCTCATCTTTGCCACCGGCTGCTTCAAGCAAGCGGATGTGCAGCATTTGACGCGCATAGTTCCACTCGTAAACCGCGTTATGCACATCCAGCCCTTCATAGCACTGCAGTCGTATGAGCTCGGTATCGAGCATGGCGGCAAGAACTTTCGCCACCTCGGTTTTGCCGACACCGGCTTCCCCTTCGAGGAAAACCGGGCGTCCCATTTTGAGGGCGAGAAAAATGGTGGTAGCTAAACTGCGATCGGTAATATAATTTTGTTTTTGGAGGGCTTTTTCAATATCACCAATTTTGGAATAGGCCTTCATAAGTTGTCTGAAACTTTTAATTTTGTAAAGTACAGAATTCCGGAGTATTTTGCAATTAAAAAAAGCCCGCAAAAGAGTGCGGGCTTCACAACTAGCACCAAATTTTGGTCGACAAAGCTATCATTTAGCTTGTTCCGCTGCGGTCATCAGCGCACGCTTGGCCATCACCGAACACAGGTGCGCCCGATACTCCGGCGACGCGAACAAATCACTCAGCAAGTCAGTCGGATCAGCGACTTTGGCACCGTTGCGTCGGAAATGGTTTGTTCATCCAACGCTTTGCCCGTCAGTGCATTCTCAACATCTGTGGCACGAAAGGCCGATGCGGCGGCACCTGTCACGCCAACTCTGGCGGCAGTTCATTTTCCACCATCCACCGTGACCACCGCTGCGACGCCAACGACTGCAAAGCAGGATGCGGGAATTTTTCGTAAGCCGCACCCACACCTTGCCCCACAACCGGGAAGCTGACTTTTGTAATCATTTCATCATCTTTAAGCGCTGTTTCGAACAACTCCGTGAAAAAGTCATCTGCGACAATCGTTCTGCTGCCGGATTTACCTTCGACATGAATCTCGGCGTTTAATGCCAAAATCAGCGCCGGATAATCAGCGGCCGGATCAGCATGGGCTAAACTGCCGCCCATCGTGCCGCGATTGCGGACTTGCGGGTCGCCAATTTTACCCAGATTCTCGCAAACGTTCTTCTAATTTTTCTTTTAGATTTTTGACCCCTTTACCGATCAACATCTTCGAGGCCGCATCGATGAGGCGTTGCCCAATGCGGGCGATGGTACCGCCGATGTTGACTTCTCCATCGTACTTCATTTCCGTGCCATCTTGAGTTGCCGCCAAGACGATGTGGGTGTCGGCGTTAACGAATCCGCCTTTACCGTTTCCTTCAACTTTGAGCCGATAGCTATGAGGCGGGTTTTTGTCATAGATGGAAAATTTCGTGGTATAGCGGCTGGAAATAGCACCGATTTTTGCTTCGATGATTCCCGTGAAATGGTCTTCTTCTGTCTGTTTGAGTTCTTTGCAGCCAGGCATTATTTCCTTCAAAAATTCGGGATCCTGCAGCAAATCCCATAATTTTTCCGGAGGGCCGGCAACAGTGATACTGCCTTCAATCTTCATGAAAAGCCTCAATAGAGATTATAGATGCAATCGGATAGGTTGTTCTTAAGGGTACATAAAACTCAAAAAAATGTCAAGTTTTTTTTGCATTGCGTGAGATTTTTTCAGCACAGAGGTCATTAACGGTCCCCCCATTCGGCTTGAGGAATGCAGCTAAAATAGCTGCGGCGATCGGTGATCCCACCTAAAATACGCTTTTGGCAATTAGCTCTTGGCCTTTGGCTCTTAATTTTTCAAGACCTTACGACCTGCTATCAAATCACCTGCGAGGTGATTTATAATAACCATTTTAACTGACTTATTTAATTTTATTAGCTCATGGTTATTGGCATAGTGAAAGTGCACTGGTAAAGGTGTACTTGAATGTCAAAAAATATCTTAGCTTACTGTCGTACGGGTCGCTGGACTCAATCACCCGTGCAGGATTTTGCTCGAGATAATCCTGCAAACAGTTGGAATGGCTGGAGGGTATACAGACATATTTTCTGTGAATGGAGCGAATTCGTTAGCGGCGGCAGACCTGAAAGAGGCTGTCGGAAACCTGTCCGCATTGTTTTGATTTCTACGATCTTAACCGCATGGGGTTGAACCCGCCCTTAAACAATACCGGGAGTTAAAAGACACCCATCCGAACGATTACAGTTTTTCCGCAGGCCAATTGAATAACTTATGCTATCAACGACTGGGAAAAGAAAGAATGAAAGACGCCATTGAAATTTTAAAAACTCAACGTTGCGGCCTATCCTGAAGCTTCCAATCCTTACGACAGCCTTGACGAAGCGTACATGGTAAATGGCGACAAAAAGCTGGCAATCAAAGAATTACAAGAAATCGTTGGAGATGAATCCCGATAATACCAATGCTGTGGAAATGCTAAAAAAATGGAGAATCAATAAATGGAGAAAAAGAGTCTTTATTCAAGCGAGGCCTATGAGAATTGTTTAAGTCGAATCGAGCAGTTGACTCCTGAAACCCAGCCGCAATGGGGCACAATGACCGCCGAGGGAAAAAGGCTGGGGCATGTATAAGCACTTGGACCATCATTTGACTCAATTTGGTGTATGAGTATATACTAGAAAAAACTAGAATTCGATTGAGACCCAAAAGCCAATATGGAGAAAAGAGAAAGCGCTCACTACATCGTAAATCTTAGATCGTCAATCATATATCGTATATCAAGTCTGGGTTCAAGAATATACGATTTACGATATGCGATCTCTGATTTACGATTTTTTAGGAAAAACGAAGTGAGAATCCATTACAAATCAACAACTTGGTACAGGTATTGGATGCCCGACGACTCGGGCATGACACTATTGAGGCTCTTTGCCTGAAATGGGAATTCCTGAATAATTGAGTCAACCGGTCAAAATGAATAACCGCATCGCACTTCTTTGGCGGGCCGGTCAGGTTTGGCAACATCCACCACATCGCCTTCAGCAGATCATCCCTATTTTTATTTAACCGTTTTTAAAAAACAAAAGCTCTGCCATCCCCCTTTGGCATCTATAAGGTAGAATAAGTTGGCTCATAATGTCCACATTTTGTCCTTTTAAAAGTCAATTCATATTTTATCTTATGTGGTATAGAGAAGATTTTAATCATTTATTATATAAAAATAGCAGCGATAATGGTTGGTAATAAAAATCAAAAAAAGCAGATTGTTTTCCTAATCCTGCCGACGGTGCAAATGCTCGATCTGGCCGGACCTGTCCAGGCCTTCGATGAAGCCATCGAGCATGGCGCCGGCTATCAGTTGCGGTATGTGGCCCCCGTGGAGGCTATAACTTCATCGCAGCAACTCACCTTATCAGATCTGGCTCATTTCCGTGCTGTTGACCTGCGCGCGGGAGATCTGCTAGTGATTCCGGGTATCCACGGCAACATGCTTGGCACAGAAGAGCTGGACAAGCTTGGAGAGCATTTGTACCAATGGCTTCAGGAAGCCCACAAAAACGGCGCTAAATTGTGTACGGTGTGCAATGCCGCTTTTGTTCTGGCGCATGCCGGGCTGCTGGACAATCGCTCCTGCACAACGCACTGGAAACGCGTCGACCAGCTTAAGGAATCTTATCCTGCCATCGATGTTCTCGATAACAGGCTTTTTGTCAAAGATGGAAATATCTATACCAGCGCCGGCATCACGTCAGGAATTGATCTTGCGCTCTCAATTATAGAGGATGACTATGGCCCTGCGTTTACCGCTAGGATTGCCAAGGAGCTGGTGGTCTACATGCGCCGGGATGGAACTCACGGGCAGTTGAGCACATACCTCGACTATCGCGGCCATCTCAACCCCGGTATTCATAATGTGCAGGATTGGCTTGCCAACAACCCTGATGCCGACTATAGTCTGGAGTCTCTTGCACGAATTGCCGGCATGAGTACTCGCAACTTGACCAGGTTGTTCAAAAAGGTAACGGGGATTACCATCAAGGTCTATGCCACCCGGCTCAAACTGGAATTGGCCGCAACGTTGATGAACAATCCCAAGCTGACCATTGATACCATTTCGAAAGAGTGTGGTTTCGAAGATGCGCGCCATTTCCGCCGCTTGTGGAAGACGACCTACGGGGTTTCGCCGTCCGAGAGCCGCGCCGCGCTAAGCAAGCCGAATTTTCTCCACAACCAATCCACTTCAGTTATTTGAAAGAAATAATTCCGGAATATATTTATTTACAAAAAGGAGTAGCAAAATGAACAAAAGAGCAAATCGAATCATCGTAAGTATTATTTTTGTACTTCTAACCGCAGTCATGACGCAGGCGCAGGATGATGGCTCACAGGCCTATTATTGCACCATGGACAGCGAGGTGTCTGCAGACGCTCCGGGCAGTTGTCCCAAATGTGGCATGGCACTAATTCAAGGGAAGCGGCCTACCAGAATCAAAGTTGGGATTTTCATCTTCAACAACATTCAAATTCTGGACTTTACAGGTCCTTATGATGTCTTTGCATTTAAAAGTAAAGTCTTTGAAGTCTTCACCATCGGCGAAAATATGAAACCCATTGAAACGTCGTACGGTTTGAGCGTCAACCCAAAATATACTTTTGAAAATTGTCCGCAGCCAGACGTATTGATTATCCCGGGCGGAGGCATCAGCAAGGAACTTGCAAAAGAAAACGTCATCGAATGGATTGCCCGGACGGCTGAGAAATCACAATACGTGATGTCCGTGTGTACCGGTTCGTTTCTGATTGCCAAAGCGGGTCTATTGCAGGGAAAGTCTGCGACCACCTACAATTCCGCCATTTCGAGCCTGCGTACACTCTTTCCGGATATAAGGGTTGTTTCGGATCAGCGCTACGTGGATAACGGTAAAGTGCTGACTTCAGCCGGCATAAGCTCCGGCATTGACCTCTCCTTTCATCTGATTACAAAAATGAAGGGGCTTGGTGTCGCCCAGGAAGTCGCTCTTGGCCTGGAGTATGACTGGAAGCCAAACTCAGATTATGTCCGCGCGGCATTGGCTGACCGCAAGTTACCACGTGTTGGCAAGCTCCCGGAGGATTTTGATTGGCAAGTGCTGGGAACGGCAGGAAACCGTGAAAGCTGGCAGCTCTCGGGACTGCTCAGAACAGACAAGAGCATACACGAGACGATGCAGGCAATCTACGCCGGCGTTCAGGCCGATTCGACCTGGCAGTTTAACAAAGGCTTTGATGACACATTCATGCTAACGGGTTGGAAGTTGGACACTGATGGCCAATCCTGGGAAAACAAGATCTCAGTGGAGAAATCACCGGAGGCCAATGGCTACCTGGTAAAGATGGTATTGGCGAAAAATTAGTGACTGCTTGCTACCGTTTTTTGACGCGGTTATTTTATTCTGGTTATAACTTATTACAGAGTCAACAAAACAGGTCTCATTTGTAAATGCTGCACAAACTGCGTTACAGCATAATTAAAAATATAGGAGGTATGTCGTGAAAAAATAAAATTCTACAACTCAATTTTTAATGCCACTGGCCTTTCTTGTATGTTCGATATTCTCAATCCCAGAAGCAACTGTGCAAGTTCCGCAAATAGACATGAAACTCTTAGAAGAACTCGAAAAGAAAGAAGGCTACGTTTGCCCCCCTTGCGGCCATGATTGCCTGAAGACCATTTTTGAGAAAGCAGGTTCCTGCGGTGCGTGCGGGATGCCGTTAGCGGACATAAAAAGCGTTGTAAAGCAACTTCGTAATCAACCCTCGGAGCCGCCTTCCAAAATTGATAGGAAAAAGGTAGCCATTCTCATATTTGATGGTGTGCAAATCATTGATTTCACGGGTCCCTACGAAGTATTTACAGCGAAGCACACCTATGAAGTTTACACAGTGGCAAAAAACCTGGAGAGCATCTTGACACATGGTGACCTCAGTATCAATCCCAAATATAATTTCAAAAATTTCCCCGAACCGGATATATTGCTTGTTCCTGGTGGTCACGTACTCGATACGCAAGATGATCCGGTTGTGCAACAATGGCTGAGAGAGACTGCAGAAAAATCGGATGTTGTTCTTTCCGTTTGCTATGGCGCCTTTATTTTAGCAAAAGCCGGTTTGTTGAACGGCTTAACGGCCACAACAACTCGCCCTTTAATTGACGGGCTTGCCGGTGCAGATTCGCTCCGAACTGAATGGGTTGAGCAATTAATGCCGTCCTATTGTGAGGAAATTTAGGATATTACAAACGGAAAAGACTTGAAAAATAAAAGTTTTATTATTAAACTCCTTGCCAACATCATCCAAACATGTTTGTTGGCAAGAATCCTACTCAAAATCTTTAAATCGGAGCGGACTATGAACTCAAGAAAATTTCTGTCTTTCGTAATGGCTGCATTTCTTTCAATGACGCTTGGAAGCGGTTTCGCTCAGGAAGAAGAAACCAAGCCCGCAGAGGAAGACAGCACCAAAAAGGAAAAAAAGGAGAAGAAAGGCCTGCCACTTGAGCCGGGCCGCACACTTGAATTCACCGCCGAAGAAGGCTCCTGGATTTCACTCGATGTCAGTCCGGATGGCAAGACCCTTGTTTTTGACTTGCTCGGTGACCTTTACTCCATGTCCATAACCGGGGGTTCCGCGACCCGGCTGACCAGCGGCATGGCCTACGACGTTCAGCCCCGGTTCAGCCCTGACGGTGAAACAGTTGTTTTTATTTCAGACAGCAGCGGCAGTGACAATGTCTGGACGCTTGAGTTAAAGAACAAAGAACGAAACCAGCTCACCAAGGGCAAAACTGAATTCTATCTTTCCCCAGAGTGGACGCCGGACGGGAATTACATCATCGTCTCCAAAAGTACCTCTATGTTTGGTGCAGCCAAGCTCTGGTTAATCCACATCGATGGCGGCAGCGGGGTTCAGCTTATCAAAATCAAGGGTGAAAAGGACAGGCCCCGCAACCAGCAGTTGAAAACCATTGGCGCGGCCTTTGGTAAGGATTCCCGATATATTTGGTATGCCCAACGCCGCGGAGACTGGCAGTACAATGCAGTTTTCCCGCAGTACCAACTCGCCCGCTACGACCGCGATACCGGCAAAAGCACCGTCATGACTTCCCGCTTTGGCTCCGCCATCCGGCCCGCTCTGTCGCCGGACGGCAAACTGCTGGTTTACGCAACCCGCTATGAACACCAAACCGGACTGCGGATTCGCGAGTTAGCCACCGGCGATGAAAAATGGCTCGCTTATCCCGTGCAGCGGGACGACCAGGAAGCCCGTGCAACGATGGACGCCTTTCCCGGGTACAGTTTTACGCCCGACTCGCGCAATATCATTATTTCTTACGGCGGCAAAGTTTGGCGCGTACCGGTTGATGGGAGCGCATCGGTAAATATTCCCTTCACCGTCGAGGTGAATTTGGCCATTGGCCCTGAAGTAAGATTTGACTACAAAATCGACGACAAGCCAAAATTTATTGCCCGACAGATTAGAGAGGCGGTGCCGTCTCCCGATGGTAAAAAGATCGCATTTACCGCGCTCGATAAACTTTGGGTCATGGATTTAAATGGCTCGCCAAAACGCCTGACCAAATCAAACCTCGGTGAACATTATCCAGCCTGGTCACCAGACGGCAAATGGATCGCCTACGTCACCTGGTCTGATGCAGACGGCGGGCATATTAACAAAGTCAGAGCCACCGGCGGTAATGCCACCAGGCTCACCAATGCAACAGCACTCTACAACGAAACGGTTTGGTCACCCGATGGCAAGCGCATTGTTGCTGTTCGCACTGCAGCGCGGGATTTACAGGAATCGACCGGGCCTCTGCTCGGCGCCCTTGCCAGACAGTTTGTTTACGTCTCTGCACAGGGTGGTAACGTGATAGAGATAGCCCCGACTGAAGGACGAAGGGCGCCGCATTTCGCACAGGATGCCAGTCGAATTTATGCATCTAGTTCGAGTGACGGTCTTATTTCAATGCGCTGGGACGGCACCGATATCAAGAAACATGTTAAAGTAACCGGTGAAAAGATTCCCGGCTCAAAAGATCCTATTTCAGCAAGTTTGATTTTAATAGCGCCAACCGGAGATCAAGCCCTGGCCCAGGTAGATAATCATTTATATACGGTGACCATCCCCTATGTTGGCGGAGAGACACCAGCCATCAGTGTGTCAAAGCCGGAGGAGTCGGCCTTCCCTGTCAGAAGATTAACTGAAATCGGCGGTCAATTTCCGGCCTGGAGCGCAACTGCTAAAAAGATTCACTGGTCGATGGGCAATGCCTTTGTAACCTACGACCTGGACCGGGCGCAGGCATTTGATGACAGTTTGGAAGCGGCGGCAAAAGCGGACACCACAAGTGAAGCGGAGGAAAAAAAGGAGGACAAGGAAGATAAACCTAAGTACAAACCGGATG
>SMXC01000159.1 GCA_004356825.1 Caldithrix sp. | reverse complement strand
TTATCATCATGGTCCGGGACCGGCAAAAGTCCATATGAAATTGAAATTCGATTGGAGCGTGCGCCCGATTGTAAACGTCATCGGTTATTTGCGCGGCAGCGAAGAGCCGGATAAAATTATCATGACCGGCGGCCACCGCGACGCCTGGACCTTTGGCGGCCGCGATCCCATTAGCGGCACAGTCTCTTTGCTGGAGTCGGCGCGGGTCATCGCCGATCTCGCCCAAAAAGGCTTTTGGCCGAAGAGAACCATTGCATTTGCGAGCTGGGATGGGGAAGAATACGGCCTGATCGGCTCAACCGAATATGGCGAAGAATTTGCTGAAAAGCTTCAGGGTGAGATGGTGGTTTATTTGAACCGGGAGAGCTACACCGCCGGAAATTTTAGCGCCGGCGGCAGCCATTCCCTGCAGCCGTTTATCAATGAAATTATGCGTGAGGTGAATCTTCCAGGTGACTCGCTCACTATCTACGAGTCCGTGATCAAGCGGGTTGATGAAACGAAACTCGTGACCCACCGTGGCCGCAAAGATGTGCGGCTCGGCGCCCTGGGTTCCGGCAGCGATTATGCTGTTTTCATGAATTACCTGGGGATTCCAGCGATCAATTTTGGCTTTAGCGCCAGCAACGGCATTTATCATTCGCGCTACGATAGCCACTGGTTTTTTACAACCCACGGCGACCCGGGTTTTGTTTATGGGGAAAAGCAAGCCGAGCTGGTGGCGATTTTTCTCCTGCGCATGGCCAACGCCGATGTTCTGCCTTTTACTTACTCCAGCACCACGGAGACCATCGACCGTTATTTGGATGAACTCGACGAAGAACTCAAAAAGCGCGACTTAAACGAGTCGATTCATCTCGCAGAAATTAAGGCAGCCAATGCAGAATTGCACGCAACGGCGACGGTCCTCGATGGCGAACTCAGGCGCATCTCAGAAATGAGCGCCGCGGAAATAGACCGTCAAGTTGACCCAATAAAGCGCTTAAATAATTTGCTGCTCAAAGCGGAACAGGGCTTTCTCTATCAAGACGGGCTGCCGGGTCGGCCCTGGTACCGGCATCAAATTTATGCCCCCGGCTTTTACACCGGTTATGGCGTGAAAACCTTGCCCGGCGTTCGCGAAGCCATCGAGAAAAAGGATGTCCGGGAAGCTGAACAGATGAGCAAAGTCCTGACTGAAACTCTGGATCAGGTTCGCCAAACCTTACTCGATGCCGTGGTCGTGGCGGCGGCAATTACGAAATCCCGGTCGAAGCACACGCAAAAGTGAATGGTTTCTAAAAAACAAATAACAGATTAATATTAGGGGAAACATATGAGAAAAGCCACGAATAATCTTCGAATCAAAGTTTATGGGATAGCCTCAATTGCTGGCATCATAGGTATTTCTATTTTAGGTAAATTATTCTTACAACCGAATGAAACAAATAGTATTATGGCCGGTACCAGAAAAGTTATGGATGCGGCCATGGCGAATTTAATTTCAGGGCAACCCCTTCGTTTCATTGAAAACCAGGGACAAGCCGGAGATGAGGCGAAATACCATGTGCAGGGCGCCGGGCACACTGTTCTTTTCTGTGAAGATAAAATAGTCCTCCGAAAAATTGAATCTGCAACTGAATGGAATAATATCGTTCTGCAGTTTGAAGGAGCCAACCCAAACCCGGTTATTGAGGGCGTGGAAAAGCTTGCCGGTGTTGCCCATTTTTACAAAAACCCCGACCCAAACCAATGGCAAACCAATGTGCCGACATACGGTTCCGTACTTTATAAGGACCTTTATCCCGGTATTAATATGGCCTACATTGGCGATGATGGAAAACTTGAAAGCGAGTTTTATGTTTCACCCGGCGCCGATTACCATCAAATCAGGTTAAATTATCAAGGCATCAAATCAAAAAAAATTAGAGAGGGCGGCGCGCTTGTCCTTGAAACTGAACTTGGCGAGCTGATTGAGAAAAATCCTCTCGCCTATCAGGAAATCGATGGGGCCAGAACCGAGGTTAAAGCACAATACATTTTGCTGGCCGATGCGAACATTGGTTTCGAACTGGGTAGTTATAACCACGAATTTCCAGTAGTGATTGATCCCGAGCTTATTTTTATCACAACGATTGTTGGACAATTCGGCGGCGGTGAATTTGCAACCGGTGTTGTTCTCGATAGCGCTGGAAACCTGATTTTGTCCGGCGCAGCAAACCGTTTTTTCCCTGTTACAGATATTATTGACGGCTCAAATCATGCGAATGGGTTAGGGAATGACGGCTCGCTGATAAAATTGGATGGGTCTTCCGGGGAAGTTATCTATTCTGCTATATTCGGCGGCTCCAAAACGGATTACTTCAATGATGTTGCCATTGATTCATCAGGAAACCTTTATCTCACCGGCCTCACATCATCAACAGATTTCCCTGTTTTGAATCCGGCGCAGGCTACCACAGGGGGGGCGATGATGCCTTTCTTGTCATCCTGAATTCTGCGGGTGAACTTACCTATAGTAGCTATCTTGGTGGCAGCAAGAGAGACTGGGGCGAAGGCATAGCCCTGGATGATTCGGGCAATATCTATATCGGGGGTAGAACCGAATCAAGTGATTTTCCTATCGTAAATGGATTTCAGACTGAGTATCAGGGGGGAACTGCTGGCTCAGGATTCCCATCGGATAACTTTATTGCAAAATTTAATGCTGCCGGTAACGTTGTTTATGCCACATATCTGGGGGGAACAGGTAATGAGCGGTTTACAGGCATTGCAGTAAATAATTCCGGGCAGGCAACCATTGCCGGTGGTACAACCTCAACCGATTTCCCCCTGATGAATGCTTATCAGGCTACTCTTGGCGGCGTAAAATTTAGTACGGGTGATATCTTTGTTACCCGGCTAAACAGTAGTGGCAACGGACTTATTTATTCAAGCTACTTCGGTGGCGCCGTACAGGACCGGGCGGGAGATATTGCCTTGGGTGTAGATGGTACCGCCTATGTTACCGGGGGGACAAGTTCGCTGGATTTTCCGATAGTCAACGGGCAGTCCTTCCCCGAAGCAGATTCATCAGACGGAATTCTTATAAGGCTGGATAACTTTGGGCAGCCGGTTTATTCCGTGCGCACAAACAGACCCGGTTATGATGAATTTGAAGGAGTTGCTGTGGATGATAGCGGCGCCGCGCTTCTGGTTGGCGCCTGGAATGATACCATTCGAGTTTATGAAAAGGCGGAGAACGATTCGTTAAAAAATATATTCGAAATTGCCGCGCCGGGGCACAGCATTAATGCAGTACAGTTTGCCGATGGCTTTTTAGCTTTTGCCGGTACTTTCTTCCCTCCGGAACTTAACGAAACCAAACGCTTTGAAAACGATATTAATGCTAAAGGTGCACAATCCGGTAGTCAAAAGTCAGGTGGATTGCTTCGCATCATAGATCTATTTGATATTCGTATCATCGACTTTGGAGGAGTTATTGATCGATTGGAGATTGTAATAAAAAAAGCAAATGCTGATGGGTTAAAAGTTGGAACGGACGAAAATGGGAAAGTAACGATTAACGGAGTCTCCACCGGGATAAACGCGGACGACGTAGATGATATTAAGGTTATCGGGTCAGACGGAGCGGATTGTATTGATTTACGTTGTGTAACTTTTGAGAACTTTATTGGAATTAACCCTAGCTTTACAGGTATCACGGTCGAGGCCGGAGGGGGGAATGACAAAGTGATTGGAAGCGCAGATTTTAAAAATTGGATATTTGGCGGTGATGGCGACGATGAAATCCAGGGTGGTGATAAGGACGACACGTTGCATGGAGAGGATGGTAAGGATGTAATATTTGGTCGTGGAGGGGCGGATTTCATAGACGGAGGTAAAGAAGATGACCGCCTATTCGGCGGGGAAGGAAAGGATGATATAGTCGGAGGTCCGGGCAATGATTTGCTGGATGGAGGCGGGGAGGGTGATTTCCTGGATGGAGGTGAAGGTAGTGATAATCTGTTTGGTGGCGATGGCAATGACACAATATTGTTCGACGCTGAAGACGAATTAGTGAAAGGGGAAAAAGGTAATGATACATTAACGTTCCTAGAGATATTTTTCGATAATAAGAACCTTAATAAAAACGGTGCTGTGGTGTCTCATGAAGGCGCTGTGGTAATAGCCGACATATCTGGCGTAGACACCCTGGACTTTGCAGGATATGACGTGGCTATATCCTTGGATTTGGGATTATTAAACAGCCCTCAAATTATCGACTCGACTGGGACACAGGTTATGCTGGAGGGTATCTTTGAAGTCATCCTGGGCACCGAATTTGATGATGAAATCAGTGTCAGTCCGCTTCCGGATACGATGCGTTTTGTCGATGGCGGTGGCGGAACGGATGTACTTAATTTTGAATCCGGAGAGGCACAAGGCGTCGATGATGGTTCAACCATCACCACGCCCGGTTTTGCCGATGTCGCCTATGTTAATATTGAAACGGTTAATTTATCTTTCGTTAGCAGCGTTCGCGAGTCAGACACGTCGATACCAATCAATTTTAGCCTAGGCAATAATTATCCAAATCCATTCAATCCATCAACCTTAATTGAATACAGCCTGCCGGAAGCAAGTCATGTGAGTTTGAAAATTTACAACGCCTTAGGTCAGAAAGTTTTGACTCTGGTGGATAAGCAACAGAAAGCCGGACGATTTAGCGCCACCTTTAATGCAAAAGCTTTACCAAGCGGTTTGTATTTCTACTCAATCAAAGCCGGTAACTATATTTCAGTAAAAAAAATGTTACTACTTAAATAAACCTGTTGTGCATAACTATCAAGGAGTCATGTTGAAGCGAAAATTCAGGCAATTCATCGCTCAATCCAGGTAATTTTAAAAAACAACCTTAATGAGGAGGAAAACACTTATGCGAAAAATAAATCACACTCTGATTTTGTGGCTGTTCATGGCACTCGCACTGCCAATTCTTGCCGGAGAAAGCGAAAAGGCATCCGAAAACCATCTTAAACCCATCGACGTCTTTGATCTCGAATACGCCTCGGACCCTCAAATCTCGCCGGATGGCAACAAAATTGTCTATGTGAGAAACTTCTTTGACATCATGACCGAC
>SMXC01000158.1 GCA_004356825.1 Caldithrix sp. | reverse complement strand
GGTAACTCAGGAATTCAGGCAGCAACCATTGTCGTGAGAGGTATCGCTTTAGGAGAGCTCAGTCCCGATGATACATTCAAAAGACTCAGCCGAGAAATTAGAGTTTCGCTTGTGAACGGCATGGTTTGCGGACTCTTGCTGTTTGGCATCATTGCCATTTTTTATAACCCCTCATTCGGTCTTGTCCTCGCGCTCTCCATGCTTGCAGTTATTATAAACGCTTCAATCCTTGGGGCCAGTATCCCGTTGATTTTAAGAAGAGTCGGTGTGGATCCGGCTATTGCCGCCGGACCGCTGATTACCACCTTTAACGATATTATTGGGTTGGCGATTTATCTTGGATTGGTAACGGCGTCTTTACAGTATATTTAAGGCAAACCTATTGTTGGTACTCTAGTTTCAAGATCGAAATGTCCGCAATCAAACGCTTTACATCCAGAGGCATCGTCCCTTTATAAACCCCTCGAATTCTTCTCTTTTTGTCAACTAGAATGAGGTTTTTCGAGTGCAGAAAATTACTGTCGTTGACGGGTTGGCCGAGATCCTCGTCAGCGAAGTAAGATTTTCGGGCGATGGTGTAGATGGCCTCTTTAGGGCCGGTTACGAAATGCCATTTACCACTAATAGCGCCGACGCTTCTGGCATATTCTCTAAGAACCGCAACTGAATCCTTTTCAGGCGTTACTGAATGAGAAAGGAATAAAACTTTATCATCACCTTTGAACGCTTCCTGAATTTTAGCCATATTGCTCGTCATTTTGGGACAAATTCCACCACAGCTTGTAAAAAAGAAGTCAGCAACATAAATTTATCGTTAAAATCTGTTTCATCAATTGTCATACCATTTTGATTAATAAAAGTAAAGGGCGCTATAGTATGAATTTTTTTGTATTCTTTTGAGTCTGTGCTGATCCATCGGGGAGTAAAATTCGCGTCGACATAAAAAGGTAAAGTATTGTCATTCGGTATCGTACAGCGAGAGAAGCACACCATCAAAAAACCAATGAGCAGATTAATCACCGGCACTGGTTTGCGCCTCGCCTGCCTTGACTGTAAAACATAGTTTTGATTTAAATAGCCCATACCTTTTTCCGTTTTTGATAACCAGATTGATGTATAGTTTGCCGTTTGCTCGCCAGGCTTTTTGCTCACCGACTTCTTTGCCTTTTTCATAATTGAAGATCTTGGCTGATTGTCCCTTGTCGTACCACTCAAGAAATTTGCCGTGGTGCAAACCCTTGACAAAATGATAAGTAAATTTGAGCTCTCCGTTAGGCCACCACCCTTTATGTTCGCCTTCCTTATGACCGCCTTTATAGAATCTCACGGACCGTTTTTGGCCATCAGAATACCATGATTCAGATTTCCCATTTTTCTTGCCATTGCAATACTCTGTAAGTGATTTTAATTGGCCATCTGTATAAATCTCTGTCAACTTACCTGAAAATGCATCGCCATTTTGATAGAGAGTGCCGCCAATCCTTGCTAGGGATGGATCGGTAGCATCAATCTTTAGATCAGGAATTTTCAATTCATGAACATCATCTGTGGACCTAAAAGCACAGGAACCCAAAAGCGAAAGCAAAGTAAGAATCAGCGTTTTTTTGAACATTTTAATAATCTTGTTTCACCGAATAATTAAAGTTATCCAACAAAAAATTATTGTGATACCGTACCCGAGGTTCCTCGAAATCCCCCGGAAATATACGGCTCGTCCGATGTAATGTGATAATGATAAATCCCTTCAGAATAATCCAGTGTCACCCCAACGTGCCCGTTCGCATCATCCAAATCCGTCGGGTAGGTACCATCCCTATCTTTCTGTCCGTAAACCGGAAAGCCATCGAGTAAGAATCCCACTAACGAATTATCATCATTGCTGAAGAAGAGGGGTTCGATGTGGTAATGATACTGGCCGGTTTGTTGCGGATGTCCGTGGTAACGGTCGAATGTGGCAATTTCATTTTCCAGCGGCTGGCTCGGGCCGGCAAATTGATTGAATAAGGCAACACCATTTACACTAATTCCGATCGGCCCGAGCGGTGTATTAGAAATACTTGCTGCTATTTCGGGGTTGAAGCGGTATCCTGAACACCAGGTTCTGCTCTGCAATACTATTCGGATTGACCACCATGCCGGCATGAGGGGCTTCATAATTTGCGTTGCCGACCCCCCAATAGGGACTTGAGTGATTCGGGACGCCCTTTGATTCCAAAACAACTGACTGGCCATCGACAAATATGTTCACCTCATTCACAAAGCGGCTGAACACATCGGGCAGTTCAGCGTTTTTATTTTCGTCTGACACGCTGTTGTCACTTGAGCAATACACAACAAACACTGCTAAAGAAATTATGAGAAAGAAGCCTAAAGTTGTCTTCATGTGAGTAATTCCTCCTTTGTTGTTTTTCGATCTGATTTGGGTTTTTCGTTTAGACTTCGGCTTACGCATTTTTATTCCTTCTTAGTTTTCAATTATTATTGGAACTCTCTGGCTAAGAAGATCATAGTCACTGTGTCTCGGTAATTTTTTCGGTAATTCTTTTATTATTTAATAATATTTTTTATATTCTACAAGGAGAATAAGAAATCGAATCCAACCTGCTAATTCACTCACTACTTTTGTAACCAACGACAATGCCGCTCAAAAAAACAGAGGCTATCGTCCTAAAAAGTCTGCGTCAGGGCGAAACCAGCAAAATTTTGACGCTTTACACTCGTGCGTTTGGCAAACTCACAGTCATTGCCAAGGGCGCGCGCAGTATGAGAAGTAAATTCGGTGGCAGCCTGGAACTGCTCAATTATATTTCCATCGTCTTTTATGAAAAAGAGACCCGCGAAATTCAGCTTTTAAGTCAGGCGGATATTGTCGAGTTTTTTGCCAACATCAAACTGAGCGTGGAGAAAACTGCCTTGGCAATGGCGGTGTGTGAACTGGTAAATAATCTGGAAATTGGTATAGAACCAAATCCGAGTCTATTTAAGCTGCATTTAGAAGCCCTCAAAGCAATAAACCAAAATGAAAATCCCATGAATGTGTTGCGGGCGTTTCAAGTAAAGTTACTTAATATTTTGGGAATCAGACCTGACTTCACCACCTGCTCCAAATGCAAAAATCAAAAACAGGGAGGAGTTGCTTTTGACATCACTCAGGGCAGCTTTATTTGTGAGGCCTGTCGCAAGCAAGCAGCGGGAATGATTTTATCTGCTGATTCTTTCCATGCACTGCGCTCGTTCCAGCGGGATTCGTTTGCGAGTTTAAATGGACTATTGATCTCCGAGCCTTCATGTCAGCAAGTGGACGGTTTTATAGCAGCTTATTTAAAGTACCACATTGAGGGCTTGCGAGATTTGAAAGCGGTTAAGTTTTTTAAAAAGTTGTAACTCAATTTGTCTCAATGGAGATGATCGCAAATGAGGCCATTTGCTTTACATTAAAATTCAAATTATCAATTGATCCTGCCTGAGCCTCTTTTTTCCGGAAAACTGATCCAAAGGTACAAGCGCTTTCTCGCTGACATCGAGCTTGAAACCGGCGAAATAATTACCGCACATTGTGCAAATCCCGGAAGTATGATTGGACTTTTGCAGAATGGCAGCCAAGTTCTGGTTTCAAAGAGTCAAGATCCAAAACGCAAATTCCCGTTTAGTTGGGAGTTGATCAAAATTGGTGAAACTTGGGTGGTTGTGAATACGGCAAATACCAACCGGGTGATTCACGAGGCTTTGTTGAAAAACCAAATTCCTGAGCTCATCGGCTACTCAGAAATCAGGCCGGAAGCCGTTTGGGGAGATCACACTCGCTTTGACTTCTTGCTCCGAAAAGAAAGTGACCAGTGTTTTGTCGAAGTTAAGAATGTAACGCTGGCAGAAAATATCATCGCCTTGTTTCCGGACTCTATAACTCAACGGGGGACAAAACACTTAAACGAACTGATGAAAGTTGTCCGGAAAGGCCACCGCGCGGTCATGTGTTTTTTGGTCAGCCGTGAAGACTGCCAGTTGTTCAAACCCGCGGCACACATCGATCTCGTTTATTCAGAAACACTTCGCAAGGCACAAGAGAACGGCGTTGAGGTCTTAGTTTATCAAGCTAAGATTTCGCCGCCACAAATCACGGTTGATTATCCGTTGAAATTTGAATTATAACAAGCCAATCGTTTAAATGACGTCCATTTTCCAGAAACTTAAAAAGAGAGAGAAGAGAACCAAAGGCTCGCGGGTAAAGCTATCTCTGAGCGTCACGGATTATTTTCATGACATTATTTTGGGTGGTTTCAACGAACTCAACATTAAGCATCCCAACGACGAACTCTGGCTTAATCACCAAATCAGAGTGTTGTGCAAGAAGTCCTCAAGTACGCAATTAATTCCATTTCTGGGAAAGTTATGCACGGCCACAGATGACGCCTTTACCAGAAGTTTGCTGGCAAGAAAGATTCATGAGCTGCAAACTGGCTATTTGCAATCTTTTAAAGAATATTCAGATCGCGCTTTAATTCTGCTTGCCGAGCGCGAGAAAGAATTTGATCAGTGGGAAGGAATTTATATATTAGGGTGCTTTGGCAAGGACAGTGCGCTCAAGTATTTAGAAACCCGTGCTGTCACGGAACAAAATAAACTTTTGCGCCAAACGATTGCACGAGCCAGTGAAAAAATTAAAATTAATAAAAAGAAAAGAAAGCAGAAAAGAGGATTTAGTTGATGGGTGAGGATTAGTCTTCCTCAAAAAAGTCAATTTCTAAAATTTCGTATTTTTTTATGCCAACAGGCAGTTGCGCTTCCACGACGTCGCCTTTTTTGTGGTTGATAAGCGCTTTCGCCAAGGGTGATTGGTAACTGATAATTCCTTTGTCGATATCGGTTTCACCTTCGCCGAGAATGGTGTATTCGTCCACTTCGCTGGAACCGACTTCGCGAATTTTGACATGCTTCCCAAGCGAGATGGTGTCCGGAGGTAAATCTTCTTTACGAATAATACGGGCATTTGAAAACCGCTCCTGAAGCTGACCGAGTTTGGCCATGTAGTTGGCTTGCTTGTTTTTGGCCGCCGCGTACTCGGCGTTCTCCTTGAGATCGCCGTGCTCGCGTGCCGTACCAATTTCTTTGGCAATATCCTGTTTGATAAACCTTTCCAGTTTATCGATTTCTTCTTTTAGTTTTTGGAAGCCTTTTTCTGTGAAATAATATGGGTTCATGGTCACTTCCTGTGATTTCTGTTTCAGAAGTTAACAATATACAAAAAATTTTACATGAATACAAGTAAAGGATGAGAGTAGAAACGAAAAAAAAGTCTGTTTTTTCCGAAAGATTAATTAAGTGGTACGACCAAAATAAAAGGGAGTTGCCGTGGCGGAAGACCCAGGATCCTTACAAGATTTGGGTTTCAGAAATTATGCTCCAGCAAACTCAGGTCGAAACCGTTCTTCCCTATTACAAGAGATTTTTGCGGGCTTTTCCCAGTCTCAAGACGCTGGCAAATGCTGAACTTTCTCTGATTCTCAAAATATGGGAAGGTATGGGGTACTACGCCAGAGCACGCAATCTGCTGAAAGCCGCTCAAATCATTGCAAAGAAACACCAAGGCAAAATACCGGGCCGCTACGATGAATTGATTAAGATTCCCGGTATTGGGCCTTATACCGCAGCTGCGGTGGCAAGTATTGCGTTTAATGAAAATGTTCCCGTAGTTGATGGAAACGTTGCACGTGTTTTGTCGCGCGTTTTGAGAATAGAAGAACCGCTCATCAAAAATAAAAACAAGTTTGCCAATGCCGCGAAAAAGTTGCTGCCGCAAGGTCAGGCAAACGATTTCAATCAGGCGATGATGGAATTGGGTGCGCTGATTTGTACACCGCAAAGCCCAAAATGTGCAAAGTGTCCGGTGAGTAGTTTTTGCAAAGCTTATCAGGAAATTGCCGACCCCTCCGTTTTACCAACAAAAACACCCAAGAAAGAAACACCGCATTACGATGTGGTCGTCGGAATTATTTGGCACAGAGGGAGAATTTTTATTGACCAGAGACCGGAGAACGGCCTTTTGGGTGGCCTCTGGGAATTTCCGGGAGGTAAACAAGAAGACGGCGAAACTCTCGAAGAATGTTTGGAACGAGAAATTCGGGAAGAGTTGGCTATTCGAATCAAGGTGAAGAAGCACTTTTTAACCGTTAAACATGCTTATACTCATTTAAAAATAACGCTGCATTCTTTTCAATGCAAACTTTTGCAAGGAAAACCAACCCCCAAAAAAGGAATTGATTGGAAATGGGTGTACCCGCAAGAAATGACCGAATATGCTTTTCCGAAAGCGAATAAGAGAATTTTAGAAGCTTTACTTGAGAGCTTGAGATGACGGTCGAAACGCAACCCAAGAAAAGGAAAGCGGCATCGAGAAAGCCGGAAATAAAGCGTCCCTGGAAGGTCGTTCTTTATAACGATAATATCCATAGTTTCGACGAGGTTATTTTACAGGTGCAAAAGGCAACCGGGTGTTCGGAGCAGGAAGCGACACGAATCTCTATGCAGGCACATTTTAATGGCAAAGCGATTGCATATGCCGGTGAGTTTGTGGATTGTAATAAAGTTGTGGGTGTTTTGCGAGAGATAGGTTTACTTGTGGAAATTCAAGGCTAGATATTAATGAAATTTGATAAAAATGATGATTCAACTTCTTGTGTTTCTTAGAATAATTACTTATATTTTTCTCTTTTGATTTTACTTTGCAGGAGAAAACATTGAAAATTGGTATACCTAAGGAAATTCAGGATGGAGAAGCCCGTGTGGCGGTGGTTCCTTCCATGATTCCTCTGTTAACTCAAGATGAACACGAAGTATTTGTTGAAACTGAGGCCGGTTCGAGAGCCTCTTTCGCAGACCCTCAATATGAGAAGGCCGGTGCAGCTATTCTAAAAACCGCAAAAGAGTTGTATGCGAAATCTGACGTTGTTTTAAAATTTCAGGCGCCGGAGAAAAATCAAACTCTTGGCAAACATGAGATTGATCTATTAAATGAAGGCAAAATACTCATCGGGTCTCTGCCACCCGGAACTCATTCTGACCTCGTTCCAAAATTGCTTGAGCGAAAAATCAGTTGTTTTGCGATGGAGTATTTACCCAGAATTACCCGAGCTCAAAGTATGGACATTCTCAGTTCGATGTCAACGGTGGCAGGATATAAAGCAGTTCTGATCGCGGCCTTTCATCTCGGTAAATTTTTTCCTCTGCTTATGACAGCCGCCGGAACCGTGCCGCCGGCAACGGTTCTTGTGCTTGGCGCTGGCGTCGCGGGTCTGCAAGCAATTGCCACCGCCAAACGTCTTGGCGCTAAAGTTGAGGCGTTCGATCCTCGTCCGGCAGTAAGGGAACAGGTCGCAAGTCTGGGTGTATTTTTTATTGATATGGAGCATCCGGAAGATGCCGAGACTGAAAGCGGCTATGCAAGAGAGCAATCCGATGAGTTTCTTGAACGTGAACGCGAAGCCATTACGGCCCGGTTGACAAAAGTCGATGCGATAATTACAACAGCCCAGGTATTTGGTAAAGAGTCGCCAGTGCTGATTACTGAGGAAATGGTAAAAATGTTGAGGCCCGGCTCCGTCATTGTCGATCTAGCTGCTGCCGAAGGCGGGAACTGCAGCTTATCCGAAGCCAATAAAACAATCAAAAAACATGGCGTCACCATTGTCGGTGCTGTAAATTTGGCGCGCAGCGTCCCCGTCCATGCCAGCCAGATGCACTCAAAAAATATCATAAATTTATTTAAACATCTTGTCAGTTCGGAAAATGGACAGTTTGATCTTGAAGATGAAATTACCAGGGCCACGTGTATGACCCATAACGGTCAAGTGATCAACGAGATGGTAAAAAAGAATTTCGGAAAGGAGAATTGATCGATGTCCGAAGGTATCCTGATTTCGGTTTATGTTTTTGTTTTGGCGGTTTTTGTGGGGATTGAACTTATTACGAAGGTGCCGCCGCTTTTGCATACGCCATTAATGTCCGGATCAAATGCAATTTCCGGAATTACCGTCGTTGGCGCTCTGCTCAGTGCAGGCGCAGGTGAGTCGCGTTTATCCGCAATCCTTGGATTGCTGGCGGTTATTTTTGCAACAATTAACGTTGTGGGCGGTTTTATGGTCACTGATCGCATGCTCGGAATGTTTAAGAAAGACAAGAAAAAAAACAGGGAAGGGGAATCGGTTAAATGACCTCGATAGCGAATTGGGTTTACCTGCTTTGCGCGGTTCTATTTATTTTGGGCTTAAAAAACCTCGGCTCGGCAAAAACGGCCCGGCGCGGAAATTTGCTGGCGATGCTGGCGATGCTGCTGGCTGTGGTCGTGACTTTACTGGATCAGCAGATTCTGAGTTTCACTTTTATTTTTACGGGACTAATTATCGGCTCAGCCATCGGGGCTGTCGTAGCAAAAAAAATTCAAATGACCCAAATGCCGGAAATGGTAGCTTTATTCAACGGTCTTGGCGGGGCCGCCTCTGCGCTTGTTGCTTCGGCAGAGTTTTTTCGCGGCAACGGCGATTTACAAATTAGCATTGTGGCGACGATTTGTTTAAGCGTGCTGATTGGAACGGTGACCTTAAGCGGGAGTCTGATCGCATTTGCAAAGTTGAAGGGCATCATGAAAGGTGCGCCCATAACTTACCGCGGTCAGCATGTCATTAACGGCTTGATAGTAGCAATGGTTCTGGTATTCGCGATTATGCTTGTCCTCGATCCATCAAACTGGAAGATGCTCATAGGAATATTGGCATTGGCAGCCGTTCTGGGCATTACATCGGTCATTCCAATTGGTGGCGCGGATATGCCGGTCGTCATTTCCCTGCTAAACTCCTATTCTGGATTGGCAGCGGCGGCAACCGGCTTCGTGATTTCGAACAACATTCTCATTATAAGCGGCGCTTTGGTGGGAGCCTCCGGTCTTATTTTAACCAACATCATGTGTGTGGCTATGAACCGCTCCCTTGGCAACGTTCTGTTTGCCGCAGTCGGCAGCGACGGCGGCTCCGCTTCCGGAAGCACCGAGCAAAAACAAGTGACACGTTATACAGCCGAGGATGCTGTGATGATGCTGGATAGCGCACAGTCCGTCATTATCATACCGGGGTATGGTCTGGCAGTGGCGCAAGCCCAGCACATTCTGCAGGAGATGACCGAGATCCTTATGGAAAGAAATATCCAAGTTCGTTATGCCATTCACCCGGTGGCCGGCCGAATGCCGGGGCATATGAATGTTCTGCTGGCAGAAGCGAGCGTCTCATACGATCTGCTCTATGAAATGGATGCCATTAACGACGACTTCAAGAACACGGATGTCGCGCTGGTTATTGGCGCAAACGACATTATCAACCCGGCGGCGCGCCACAAAAAAGAAAGCGCTCTTTACGGCATGCCGATTTTAAACGTCGATAAAGCGCGCACGGTCATGATTGTCAAGCGCAGCCTTTCCGTTGGTTTTGCCGGCGAAGACAATGAACTTTTTTACGACGACAAAACTATGATGTTATTCGCCGATGCCAAGAAGATGGTCACTGAGATTGTGCACGCATTGAAAGCGTAAATTAAGCCTTAGAACAAATGACAAAGATCAATAAAGATATCCTAAAAAAATACCTGCCACTAACTGCTGTTTCAATAGCAGTTCTAACTTTGATCCTCTGGTTTGCTCTGTCAAAGCCAAAAGAATATAAAGCACAATTGGCGATGGAATCTGACGCCATGTCGATTGTCAATTATTATAATCCGAAACGCATAAGATTACAGGAGCATCCCCTTGAATCAAATATTAAGTTGCCTGAATTCACATTTCCGCATCCAAAGTTTGGTGCACTGGTCATTGGCAACGGCACCGATTCTTTGATTACCATCGCATTGGATGAAGCCCCTGGCAAAGGTGAGAGTTTTCTGTTTATCGATAGAAACAACAACGAGGATTTAACCGATGACGAAGACTACGATTGGGATGATGACAAAAGTAACTATTGGACTAAAGAAACATTAGTTGACGTGAATTATAAAGACGGCCCTGAAAGAGCCGTTCCCTATCCAGTCACTTTTTATCGTTATAAAGACCGTCTGCATGATTCCATTGTGGCCTTTCGTAGTGGTTATCGTAAAGGGTTCGTTACCCTGGGGGATTCAACTTATAAAGTCGGGCTCTTCGACGACGACCTGAATGGCCTTTTCGACGAATGGGAGAGTGGCGCTTTCGTTATCGACATCAATCGAGACGGGACTTTGGATGGCGATACAAATTCCCCTGAATATTTTGATCTCAGAGCCTCTTTTAGCATTAATAACCTTAGTTACAAGATCAAAAGTATTTCACCTTCCGGTGACCAGGTAGTCTTTGTAAAATCGGACACGATTACTTTGTCCAAAGCAATTTTGCAGCCCGGTTTCCGCCCTCCTTCTTTCCAAACTTCCGATATCAACGGCCGGATGATTGATTTGGCTAATTTGAGGAACAAAGTTGTTTTAATAGATTTTTGGGCAACATGGTGCAAACCGTGGGAAAATGAAATGAATAATTTGAAAATAAATTATAACAAATATCAAGCTCGCGGATTTGAGATCATCGGGATGAGTCTTGATTATGATGTAGATTATTTACGAGAGTTTCTCGCCAAGCACGAGATTCTCTGGCCGCAAATATCCGATAGCCAGGGTTGGGACATGGCTCTTGTTACCGATTATCAGATTTCGGCGCTCCCTAAAAACTTTTTGTTAGATCGTGAAGGCGTGATTCGCTACAAAGATCTCCGTGGTGAGAATTTACAGGCAAAAATCTATGAGCTTTTGAATGAACCGGAAATTTCAAATTAGCGGCTTAGTCCAGTATAACTTCCATTTTTCGAGAGCTTGAAATAGAAATTTCAGCATATTCAGGTCTCCCCGTTGTCTCCTTTATTTCAACCTTGAACTTCTTCCTGCAAGATTGTATATTCGTGAAACTGCGAGTAAAAAATAGGCATGATATTTCGCTACGATAAAGGTATAAAAATAATCGGTTCACAACTTTGGCTCGATGCTCATCGCTCTGTGGAATTCTGCTGTGTTTCTCATGCCCATCTTGATCACGCAAAAAAACACCAGAGAGTGGTCGCTACCCCGGAAACGCTTTGCTTCTTGAAACAAAGGATTGGTAAAACCGGATCGGTGAAATTGAATTACGAAGAACCTTACGAATTCGATGGTTGTAAGATAACCCTTTTCCCGGCCGGACATATACTCGGATCTGCACAAACGCTTGTCGAAGTAAACGGGTTGCGGCTACTCTATTCCGGTGACTTCAACATGGGGGAGAGTGCTGCTGCCGAACCTATTAAGATTCCGGGAAGTGATATCTTGATTATGGAGTGCACTTTTGGCAGACCAATTTATAAGTTCCCGTCAAGGAAGCAAATTGAGGAGCAGCTAATCTCTTTTGTCGAGCGGAGTATTGAGGATGGTTTCGTACCCGTGGTGATTGGCTATGTCCTCGGCAAGTCTCAAGAGGCGATGAAAATTCTGGGTGATGCCGGGTTTGAAATGAGGGTGCACGGATCAATTGCCCGCCTGGCCAAAACTTATGAAGCATTCGGCATCAAATTAGGAAAATGGGATAGATATAAGAAGGAAAGTCTCGAAGGGAAAGTGGTGGTTGCACCCCGAACCGCCCTTAAAACCCGAATGTTAAAAAATATAGCGCGCAAGCGGACTGTTTTTCTTTCGGGTTGGGCTATGCATGATGGCGCAAAGACTCGGTTCGGCGTGGATGAGGCCATACCGCTCAGCGACCACGCTGATTTTGACGGTTTACTTGAATACATCCGGCAAGTTAAACCGAAGAAAATTTATACTACACATGGCCCGCGCGCTTTCGCGGTTTACTTAAGACAACTTGGCTACAATGCCGAGCCGCTGCAACCGGAGCGGCAGTTGGAATTGTTTTAGTTTTTATACAATTGTTAAATTACCGCTGTCATTTCAAATCGCCTTTTGGCGAATGAGGAATCTGAAAGTACATTTCAGTAATTGCGATTTATCTTCTTTACTTTTTTTCATAACTATTTGAATTTTCCGATTCCTTGCTGAAGCCGGGAATGACATTCTTAAAGATTTTTTCATATGACAACAAAGCTTAACAAATATTTTTCAGAAGAAGCAGCTAAACTCGCGCGCAGACAAATCGAAGATTCCGGTGGGAATGAGGTCTTTTTTGTCGGCCATTTAAACAACGTCAGGCAAGTGATCAGCGTTGAAGTCTTTTGCCGCGGCAATGAGTTTGAGGTTCCAGCATTGCTGCAAGTCGCGAGGCAGGGGAATGTTGTCATTCATAACCACCCCGGGGGCGTTTTGCGACCGTCAAGCGCGGACACTCACATCGCTTCTATTCTCGGAAATGACGGCATCGGGTTTTATATTATCAACAATGAAGTGACTGATGTTTATGCGATGGTTGAACCGTTTGTTGAGAAAAAAGTTCGACCGATTGACGGCAATGCCCTTGCAAAACTTTTCAATGTTGAAGGTCCGATTTCCAAAAAACTGGAAAATTACGAATTCCGATCGCAGCAAATTGAAATGATGGAGGTTGTAAGTCAGGCTATCAACGAAAACAAAATCGCAATTATTGAGGCCGGCACCGGAACTGGAAAGACACTGGCTTACCTTTTGCCTGCCATTACTTACGCAGTGGGCAATCAAGAGCGGATAGTCGTCTCTACAAACACCATTAATTTGCAGGAGCAATTAATGAATAAAGATTTGCCGTTTCTGCAGTCGGTGTTTTCCCAGAAATTTAAAGCGGTGTTGGTGAAAGGACGAACGAATTATGCCTGCAAACGCAAATTGATGGAAGCCGATCAGGACTTGGATTTGTTTTCTGAACAAGAAGATAAGTCTGAGCTCAAAACAATCCTCGACTGGGCCAAAACCACAAAAGACGGCAGCAAATCCGATCTCAACATCGAGCCGCGCTATGATGTTTGGGAAAAAATTCAATCGGAGAGTGATACTTCTTTGAAGACCAAATGTCAGTTTTATAACGAGTGTTTTTTTTACACAGCGCGCAGGAAAGCTGCCGTCGCAGATGTACTCGTGGCCAATCACCATCTGCTCTTTTCGGATCTGGCGGTGCGGGCGGCAAGGGGCGCTTCCGAGAATGCCATTTTACCTACTTACGACCGAATCGTACTTGATGAAGCCCACAACATTGAGGATGTGGCCACAAGTTATTTCGGCACCCGGGTAACCTCCCTCGGTCTTTTGCGCATGTTGGGGAAATTGTACCGGAAAAAAGGCAGTGATGAAAAGGGGCTGCTTATTTATCTTTCCGCCAAGTTAGGGAAAGTTGCCCGCCGCATGCCCCACGAAGATTTTTTGAAAATCCAGGAAGGCTTGCAGGAATCAGGTGTTGCAGCCGTCGAGAAATTAACGATTTCTCTTGCTGCGACTATGGACAAAATTTTCGAAACTGTTGCCGGAGTTGATTATCAAGATTCCAATTTTAATGAAAAAAAATTACGTTTGACGCCGTTCATTGTTGAGCAGACGGAATGGCAGGAAAATGTCGTTCAGCCAACACAGTCGCTGGTCAAAGAGATTCATCGATTCGCGGCGCGGTTGAATGAACTGATGAGAAAGCTCGAAGCGATTCAAATGAAAATTGGGCTTTTCACTCTCTCTTTGACTATCGACTTACAGGCGCAGCTCGATAGATTGGATTCGGCCGCAAATGACATCGAGCACATCCTCCTGGAGCAGGATGAGGCTCATGTGCGCTGGGTAGAAGTCAAAATTGGTTACAAAAGCGCACAAATCGTGCGCCTGCAATCCTCTCCCCTTGACGTCGCCCCCATTTTAAAAGAGACCGTTTATGAAAAATTCAAAAGTATCCTGATGACCTCGGCGACCTTAACAGTTGAAGGCCGATTTGATTATTTAAAAGATCGTTTAGGGTTGAATGCAGTCGCACCGGATAAAATTCTGGAGCGTCAGTTAGACGCTCCTTTTGATTATGAAACCCAAACGCTGGTAGCCATCCCCACCGACGTCCCGGAGCCCAATAGCCCGAGTTTTGTGAATGAGATTGCCGAGCTTATTTTCAAGTCGGTGGAGATTTCACAGGGGCGAGCTTTCGTACTTTTCACGTCGTACGGTTTGCTGTATAAATTGTACAACGTGCTCAAACCGCGAATAGAAGCGCTTGGTTTTAACGTTTACAAACAGGGTCAGGAAAACCGCCACCGTTTATTGGAGCGTTTTAGAGATGATAAAAGCTCAGTCCTTTTTGCTACCGACAGTTTTTGGGAGGGTGTCGATGTACACGGCGAATCATTGGAGATGGTTATCATTACCAAGTTGCCTTTCAGAGTGCCGACCGAACCGATTGTCGAAGCGCGGGTCGAGGCCATTGAGCGCCGGGGCGGCAATGCTTTTCTTGAATATACGGTTCCGCAAGCTGCAATTAAATTCAAACAAGGGTTTGGCCGCTTAATTCGCAGAAAAACGGACCGGGGTGCAGTTTTGATTTTGGATAAACGAGTGATTCAAAAAAGATATGGCAGGGTGTTTTTAAATTCACTGCCAAAATGTAAAACGGTGTCCGGAAGCAGTGTTGAGATTTTAGATGAATTGGAGAAGTTTTATTCGAAAGGGAATCCGTCTGCTTAATTCCTGACGCAGCAAAAGTAAAATGCGAGACGTGAAGCTAGATAAGAGGCGTATGCTTAGCGTCAAGAGCGTGGCAGATGTCCCATGTTAATTACTTCCTTACCTTCCCCTTTAGTTGAAGTTTTCTTAAATGTATCGCTTGCTGCGATTTTTATTTTATTCGTGAATAACTTTTTGGAGTAAGTGTACTAAATGAAAATTTAGACGACTTCAAATTGTTTCTTGAAAGAAAATGTCATACGGACTTGCTATAGTGAACCCAACTTTAACTGAAAACAGGATGGTACCTGCTGTCGATGAAGGCACACTCATCCTTCGCTGTCAAGCCGGGGAGAAGCAGGCCTATGGTGAGCTTGTGAATAAATATATGAAGCGTGCCTATTACACGGCTTTGGGGCTTATCGGTTCTCCGGAAGCTGCCATGGATTTGTCTCAAGAGGCGTTTATTCGCGCCTACCGCGCCATTAAGCGTTTGGATGCGGATAAGAAATTCTTTACCTGGTATTATCGAATCTTAAAAAACCTCTGTTTGAATCATCTACGGGATCGAGCCAGGCACGCGCGGCCTTTTTCAGAGGTGGGAGAGACAACTCTATTAAAAATGTCAGATCAAGGTGAGGATGCCTCTCGGCAGGTCGAGCAGGAAGAGACCAGGGAAATAGTTTGGGACGCGATCAATTCGCTTAAACCCCAGGAACGGGAAATCATTATCCTGAAAGATTTTCAAGAGCACTCTTATATAGAAATTTCCGAGCTGCTCGACTGCCCAATGGGTACGGTTATGTCGCGTTTGTATAATGCGCGCCAAGCTTTAAAAGTTAAACTTGAGAAGGTGTTAAAATGAGTAGTCAACTTAAATCCGCCGATAAGAAGCACTTTCAAACTCTGTTGATGAAAGCCGTAGATGCCGAGCTCAACCCGGATGAGCAAACGGAATTCGATAAATTTGTTAGCAAAGATGCTGACTGCCGAAACGAATGGCAGCAGATGAAAAAATTAAAGGAGGTGACGAAAAATATGAATTTCAAATCTCTTCCCACCGAAGTTTGGGACAATTATTGGGTGAATGTTTATAATCGTTTGGAGAGAGGACTGGCGTGGATCCTTTTTTCCATAGGCGCTATTATTCTTCTAACCTATAGCGGCTTTAAGGCAGTTGAGTCCATTATTGCAGATCCTCAGCTTGCGGGAATTCTAAAAGCCGCAATTTTAATGCTAATTGGCGGTTCGGTTATTCTGTTGGTGTCGGTTGTTCGTGAAAAACTATTCACACAAAAATCGGATCCTTATAAGGAGGTACAAAGATGATCTTAGTAGCGTCCAGTGAAATTGCCGGTAAGAAAATTGTGAAAACTATCGATCTGGTAAAAGGAAATACAATTCGAGCGCGACATTTAGGCAAAGATATTATCGCCGGATTAAAAAATCTCGTTGGCGGCGAAATTGAGGAATACACTAAACTCATGGCGGAGGCAAGAGAGCAGGCGCTGGACAGGATGAAGGCGGCGGCTGAGGAAATGGGAGCAAATGCCATTATTGACGTCTCTTTTAGCACCAGTTACATCATGGGAATGGCCTCGGAGATTCTGGTTTACGGGACGGCGGTGGTGGTTGAATAGTTTTTAATTTTTTAGTTAAGAGTCTTTACAAGCCGGTTTTATCTACAAACATCAAAGTGAGGAGTAAGGGAAGATAAATAATCGACGCATGCAGGAGTTGCTTCGCGCACCGGTTTGATTTTTGTCGAGCCAGTCGAATTCCTGAAGCAAGGTAGAGAAGCCCCAGAACCAGGGCGCCGACAAAATAGACAGCCCCGGTCAATCCCAAGATGGTTGGCAGGAGGCTGACCGAAATGAGCGCCAGACAGTTAATAATAATTTGTCTCCCGGTTAAGTTGCCGTCAACATCTATAACCGGCAGCACAGGAAATCCGCCGCGCTCATAATCTTCTTTGTAAATCCAGGCGATGGCTAAAAAGTGGGGAAGCTGCCAGAAGAAGAGAATAAAAAACAGCGCCCAGGCGCCTCCGCCGATTTCTCCAGTCACGGCAGCCCAACCGCCCATTGCCGGTAAAGCACCCGGTACAGCTCCGATAATTGTCGACAGCGAGGTTTTGCGTTTCAGGGGTGTGTAGACGAATACATAGCTAATCAAAGTTAATGCCGCTAAGAATCCGGTCAAAAGGTTAGCGGTCAGGCATAAGTAAGAAATGCCAATGATTGAAATGGATGTAGCGAAAATACCAACTTGTTTGGCTGTCAGTCTGCCGGATGGTAATGGCCGCTTTTGAGTGCGTTTCATCACCGAATCGATATCACGTTCGATGAGTTGATTGAGAGCATTCGTTCCGCCGGCTACCAGCCAGGTACCCAGCATGGCGTTAAAAAGCAGAATCCAATTAATCGAATCCCGTGCGCCAAGATAAAAACCGGCAAGTACACTCACCAGTACCATAAACGTGACGCGCGGTTTTGTAAGTTCTAAATAGTCTGAGATTTTTGCTTTCAAAATAAGTGTCCTTGTTTATGTTTCATGGTGTCTGTTCAACTAACAAACTTTCCGATGCTTTTTTTTGCTGAGTTTTAAAGAGCATTTGAACTTGTAGAGTTAAGAAGATGCTTGTGCCCAAAATAAACGCCCCGGTTGCAACATGGGCGGTTGTCGGAATAACTGCTTTCTTCGTCCAGATTGTAATTCCCGCCAATAAAATTTGCAAAACAAGAGAACTCAATAAAACACTTGCTATTTGAATCAAAGTGGGTTGACTCCGATGACTGCGGAAGATTCTAAGACAGGTCCAGACAACGGAAATCGAGACGAGTACGGCGCCGATGCGATGCAAAAAATGAATAGCAACCTGCTGCGACTGAATCGGTGGAATGATTTTTCCAAACGCAAGAGGGAAATCTGGAATTGCCAATCCGGAACCTGTGTGCCGCATAATTGCGCCGAGAATAAGCTGCAGGAAAACGACTCCGGTTGTGAGTAGTGCCAGGTTTTGCAAGTTCGGTTTTTGCCGGTCTGCTAAATTGGGTTTTCTTTCAAGCCAACCTTTAGATGTAAAAACGGCTAAACAAATGGTCATGCAAAAAAAGACTTGCGCAAGTGTTCCGTGCAACACAGAAATCGGTGTTGGCAGTAAGAAGAGTACCGTAAGCCCGCCCAGAACGCCTTGAACAATCACTGCCAAAAGCGCGCCGCCGCCAAACCATTTTAACCATTTCCGCGGTTCTTTAATCCAAAGCCAAACCGCTAAAACCACGGTTAGAAAACCAACGATTGAAGCAATCATGCGATGGCCGTGTTCATATAAAATTCCGCCAACCATTTTCGACAGAGGGAATGAGAACATAAACTGGCCGTAAGTGTTTGGCCAATCGGGGACTGCAAGCCCGGAGCCGGTGCTGGTTACCAAACCTCCGATAAAAATCAAAACAAAGGTAGAGGCTGCAACCAATTTAGCAAAGCGGTGCAGCCAAATATTATATGAGCTGTTCATATTACTCGTTCGCTGAGTCGCCTGCCTCCGCGACTTGTTCGACATTTTCGACTTGCGCTGTTTCTTTGTGTTTCGATTCGCGCGTTGTTCCGGTTAGATCCGGCAGTAGAGAGACAATCAACAAAGTACAAAGAATCAGCGGCGTCAGGGCAATGATTCCCAGAGTCCGTTTTTCGAATTTCAAGTGCATGAAATATAATGCCACCAGAGCGGCTTTGACAAGTGCCATGCCAATGAGTGCAATTGCGATAATGAGTTTTGCAATCGGCACAAAAATGACGCCTACTTCCAAAGCGGTTAAAGCTGCCAGCAAATAGAAAACGCCTATGTAGTTTGGTTCTTTGTGGTCAGACATTCGAATCTCCTCAAAGATTTAAATTAAGTAAAGAAATGTAAAAACCAGGATCCAGACTAAATCAACAAAATGCCAATAAAGCCCGAGAATTTCAACACCATTGCAATTGTCTGCTGAATACTTACCTCTTAGGCCTCTGATAAGAACGATTGTAAGATATATAACACCACCTGTAACGTGAGCACCGTGGAAACCTGTGATCGCGTAAAAGGTTGTGCCAAAAAGGTAGTTGCCATATGGATTACTGGTGAATCCCAGACCTTTATGAATTAGATGGGTCCATTCATATGCCTGGCAGCCCAGGAAAATGACTCCCCCGAGAATCGTCAGACCCAGAAAAGTTATCATCCCCTTTTGGTCACCTCTTTTAATTGCCGAAAGACCTTTCACCATGGTGAGGCTAGTGCAAATCAACAGGAAGGTCATGAATGCAGTGAGAGAAATACCGAGTACCTCCGCTGGGACTGGCCAATCCACACTGCCGGCACGAATGGCGCCGTATCCTGCCAGAAGTGCGCCAAAGGACATGGCGTCGCCGGCGAGGAAAACCCACATTCCGAGTTTCCCCCAGCTTTCCGGAGTCAGGGGGGATTCTGCCGGGTCAACGACTAGGGTTGCTTGACTCAATTTTCTTCCTCCTTTTTTACTATGGAAATTTGATTCAGCTTTGTTTTAGTTTGACTCTGACTTTGCCTTGTAACGTAAACAATTCCGATTGCAACCCCACCAAAGACGATAAACGGCATCGCCATCATGTACAAAACGCTTAAATTAAATCCGTGGCTAATTTCGCCGTTGAGAGCGGCTCCGCAGCCGGGGCAGGCGTGTAAGGCTGGTGCGGTTATGCTGATTAGAAGGGTGACTGCAATTAAAAAAAGAACGTCTTTGCGAGGCGTGAAGCGACGCAACAATTTTCCAATATTGAGCAGAGAGATTGCTTCGCTGCCAGAGCCTGCTCTGAGCACAGCCGAAGGGGTCGCTCGCAACGACTGCATGCGATGAATTTTTTTTACTAATAACATAAGACCTGCCTAATTAAAATAAACCAAACCGTAAAGCACCGGCCAGAGCGCGACTACTAAATACCAGTACATTCCCGAAAGCTTAATTCCGACATGATTGTTTGCGCTGTAAGCCGGTGAATTCATTCTAAGCCTTGAAGCCACAATCGTTAACCAAATCACTGCGCCCAAAACATGCAAAGCATGACATCCAATGAGCGTGTAAAAAACCGTTCCGTAAATATTCGAAGATAAAGTGAAGCCAAATCCAAGTAACCGCGTCCATTCAAATCCTTGCACGGCTAAGAACAATGCACCGAGTAAAGCGGTAATTGTCAAGCCATGCAAAATTTTTTCCCGGTGCCAGTCTTTCAGCAGCCTTTTGGTTTTAAACATTGTCAGGCCGCTGAGAAGAAGAATCGCGGTGTTTATTCCCGTGACGACCACCGGCAGCCTCGGCTGTCCGGGAGGAGGCCAGTCATTTGCCCCAAACCGCAGCACGATAAATGCCCCGATGATACCCGCAAAGAACATCACCTCAGCCCCGATGAACAGCAGCATGGCCAACACGGCACTATTTATGGGTCTGTCAGAATCTCCGCCGTTTGATCTGTTGCCGTTGCCGAATGAGTCATCGTCCAGAATCGGCGGCAGCCCTTGCCCGACATCTTTTTCTATCGTCAGGTTATCGGCTTTTTCCTCTGCTGGCTTTGCCATCAGTTTTTGGTTATCACTGTAACCACAGTTATTAAAACCAAGAGGAGTAAAACGCCAATCAAGATAAAAGAAACCCTTCGATTGCGTTGTGATAAATCGGTTTTACTGCTTTCCATTGCCGTCGGTCGCTATCGTTGCTTGACTTGTTTGCGGTAAATAATCTTCATCAATTCCGGGAGCGTTGTATTCGTACGGCCCGTGATAAATCGTCGGGATCTCTGCGAAATTACCGTGAGGTGGCGGGGTCGCCGCCGTCCATTCAACCGTATTCGCCTTCCATGGATTATCTTCAGCTTTCTTACCCTTGAACATGCTGTAAAAGACGTTAAATATGAAAATAAGCTGGGCCATGCCAAGGGTAAATGCGCTCATTGTGATAAAAATATTCAGCCCTTCGAACTGCTGCAAAAATTCGTACTGTAACGGGTTGGCAATTCTGCGCATATGCCCGCCAACGCCGAGAATATGCATCGGGAAGAAGGTGCAGTTAAAGGCGGCAAAAGTGATCCAGAAGTGAATTTTCCCGAGTTTGCTGCCCAGCATTCGCCCGAACATTTTTGGGAACCAAAAAGTAATTGCGGCAAAGATACCGAAAAGGCTGCCGCCAAAGACGACATAATGGATGTGCGCCACGATATAATAGGTGTCGTGAATAAAAATGTCAACCGGTGTGGAGGCCATATAAATACCGGAAAGTCCGCCGATAACAAACATCGAGACAAAGGCAAGGGCATTCAACATGGGAACGGTAAACTGAATATTACCGCCCCAAAGTGTTCCCAACCAGTTGAAAGTTTTAATGGCTGAGGGAACTGCGATCACCATTGTGGAAATCATAAAAGTTGTTCCCAGGGCCGGATTCATGCCGCTTTGAAACATATGATGCCCCCAGACAATCCAACCCAGTCCTGCGATCGAAACCATCGCATAGACCATGGCATGGTAGCCAAAGATCGGTTTGCGAGAAAACACTGAAAGAATTTCCGAGCCAATTCCCATGGCCGGCAGAATTAGGACATAAACTTCAGGATGGCCGAAGAACCAGAAAAGATGCTGCCAAAGAAGGGGGTCACCGCCGCCGGAAGCATTAAAGAAGCTGGTTCCAGCCATGCGATCGAAAAGCAGCATCGCAAGAGCGGATGTCAGCACCGGTAAAGCCAGGAGCAGCAGAATGGCCACAATAAAAAGCGACCAAATAGTCAGCGGCAGCCGCATAAACGTCATTCCCGGGGCGCGCATATTAATTATTGTCGTGATATAATTTATCGACCCCATCATCGAAGAAATACCCAGAAAAATCAGGCTGAAACACCAGAGATTTTGGCCCCAGTCAACGCCGGTCCAGGTCGGATCCGCGGAAAGCGGCGGGTAAGCGGTCCAGCCGGTTGCGGCGTGGCCGCCGGGTACAAAAAACCCGATAAGTATAATCACACCCGAAACAACCGCCACCCAAAAAGAGAGCATATTAAGCACCGGGAAGGCCATGTCGCGTGTGCCGATCATGAGCGGTATCAAAAAGTTGCCGAAACAGCCGACCAAAATCGGCATCACCACAAAGAAAATCATAATCGTGGCGTGCATGGTAAAAAGGGTATTATAAAAGTTTGGAGAAATAACGCCGGCCGGCATTCTTGTCGCAATCCAGCTTTGCTCTTTTTCGGGTTTTGAGAACTGCTCGTCCCAATAGCGATCCATCGCTGTTTCTGTTTCTCCGGTTTCCATATATGTCTCCGAAATGCCAATCAGGGGTAAAGGCTTATCCGGATAAGCTAACTGCCAGCGTAGTAACATGACCAACCCACCTCCGAGCATGAGCATAACAAGCCCGAGGAGTAAAAACTGTTTAGCGATCATTTTATGATCGGTGGAAAAAATATACGTTTTAAGGAACCCTTGATGCGCATGCTCGATGGGCGTATCTTTTACGGCTGCTGCCTCGCTCATATTCGTTTCCTCATTTTAATTATCAAGATTAAAACACTTCATGCTGAATTTCTCATCCGACCTACCCGATAAAATCGGCACAGGCAGGACAGGCTCCATCGAAGCATGAAGTTCCTCCTTTTATTGACCTTTTGGCAGGATATCAATTTTCCGGCCAGGTCGATTTAACCCAGGCATCATAATCCTCCGCGCTGTGCACGATGAGCTTACCCAGCATACCGGAGTGACCAAACCCGCAAAGCTCGGCACAGGGAATTTCGTATTCACCCGGCTTATTCGCCTCAAACCACATCATAATTTCTCTTCCCGGTAATGCGTCTTGTTTCAACCGTAACACAGGCACAAAGAAACTGTGGATGACGTCAAGTGCTTTTAATTTAATATGAACCACTTGATTCACCGGGACGTGCAAAAGATTATCGATCTGATAATCGTCTTCTGTACCGAACATGCCGTCCGGTCCCGGGTAAAGTATTTCCCAATTGAACTGCTTGCCGGTTACCTGTACAACTGTGCTCGACGGCGGGAGCTCTTGTTTGATTTTACTCCAGAGAGGTTTGCTAACCAGGGCCAGTACAATCAACGCTACAAGCGTAACAACTGTCCAAATAATCTCCAGCGTCGTGTTGCCGTGTGTATACTTTACCTCCCGGCCCTCTTTATAACGGTAGCGAATCAGGAAGTAAATCATCGTCCCGGCAACCAAAAAGAAAACCACGGTAGTGATATAGTAAATCACGTAAAAAAATTTGTCGATTTCACCTCCAACGGTCGAGATGCTCGGCGGGAGCCAATCTAACATGTTTTTCTTCCTCCAAATTAGAAACAGGGAAATGGCGGGTTAAAAGGATATGAAAAAACTACCGGTTACAAATTAGTAATTCGTAATATAAAAAACTGTCAAAAAATATGCAAGCAAATATTATGTAATATTTGCGACGTCGGGAATCCAAGCTTTAGCTTGTTTTTTTGGGCAGCTCCGGCTCCTCGTCCCGAATTCATTATTATATTTTTATAAGGAATGTCGGGACGAGGGATCCTGCGCGGGGCTTCGTGCGCCTCCTCGATTGGTGGCGCTTCGCGCAGTATTAAAGTCGCCTCCTTCGTCGGCTTTCCTCCGGGGTCGCCCTCCGCAACAAAAAGTCCCCCTTAACAAAGGGGGATTTAGGGGGTTGTTCCTTTCACCATTATCTACTTGCAATGCGATCAACATTTTTTTATATTAAAAGCGAATCATAGCTCGACTTCTTCGCCTTTTAACGGAAACTTATTTGACCAATCGCAAAAATCCTGGGAGGGAAAGATGCATGCCGCTAAGTTGATTTTAACCTCTTGCTTTCTATCCCTTATCTTAATCGCCAATTCCAGTTCACTTGCCCAAGAACCCCAAAACCAGTATAAGGCCATGCCGCCAAAAGAGGGCGAGCGCTGCATCATCTGTAACGTCTCGCTCTCCAAAGACGACGTCATTCTTATGGTGCGCGGCAGACGAGTGCCTTTAAAAAACGTCATGGTCGATTCATTTATGAACAACCAGGAGAAATATTTTGCAGAGTTGCAGCCGAAAGCCGCTCTGTTTCAAGAAAACATGGCATCGACAGGTACCGCGCAGGGTGGAATCAGCAGCGGCTGGTTTCTTTTCGGTTCCTATATTTTAATTGCCCTGTTTTTTAGCGGCCTCAGCGGCTACGCTGCTATCTCAAAAGGCCTGCCACCGATTCATCATTATTTCGTCGGGTTTTTCTTCAGTGTTTTGGGTTATATTTATGTTCTAAGCCGACCCGCTCTGACCAGCAGAGGCGATATTCCAGTGGGTTTCGTCAAAGTACCGACTACGCACGCACCGGTACCCTGTAAAAAATGCGGCAATACCAATCATCCGAGCGCAGAGAAATGTTCCGGCTGCGGTGCTCAGTTAGAACCGCAAATGCAATCGGAGGTAGAGAGGAGTTAAAAAATCCCCCTTAGAAAAGGGGGATTTAGGGGGTTGTCTTTGTGAAAATATACTACAATCCTAAACTAAAGAAACTTGCTCGAGAATTACGGAACACATAGTACCCTTTCTGAAGTTTTGCTGTGGGATCAATTAAAAACGCGGAAAATGGGAGGCTATCAGTTCATGCGGCAAAAGCCAATTAGCGAATACATTGTTGATTTTTTTGTAGTAAATTGAAATTAGTGATTGAAATAGACGGCGAAAGCCACACATTGACAAAATTGAAAAAGATAAAATTCGACAAGAGCGACTTGAAAGGTTAGGGTTGACGTTTCTACGATTTAACGACCTGGATGTTAAATCGAATTTGAATGGGGTGTTAATAGTGATTGAAAATTGGATTGCGAAGTATGAAGAAAAACTATGATTTTTATTTATAGCGCTTTATTGAATAAAGTTAGGTTGAACCAATGTTAAACAAACTCGCAACCACCACCCTCGGCGCCGGCTGTTTCTGGTGCATTGAAGCGGTCTTTCAAAATTTGAAAGGCGTGCAAAGCGTGGCCTCCGGTTATACCGGCGGGCAGATCGAAAATCCAACCTATGAAGAGATCTCCACCGGCACTACCGGCCATGCTGAAGTTGCCCAAATAAAATTTGATCCGGAAATGATTTCTTTTGAGGATTTGCTTTATGTCTTCTGGCGCACTCATGACCCAACAACTTTGAATCGCCAGGGTGCTGACGTCGGAACCCAATATCGTTCAGCGATTTTTTTTGACAGCGAGGAACAGAAAGAAATCGCGGAGAAATCCAAAGCGAAAACCGACGCCTCCGACCTCTGGCCGGAGCCAATTGTCACGGAAATCTCACAATTAGATAAATTTTATAAAGCTGAGGAATATCATCAGGACTATTACAAGTTAAATTCTAATCAACCTTATTGCCGGTTGGTCATTGACCCGAAGATTCGGAAGCTGAAAAAAGATTTTGCGGATAGACTCAAAACTTGAATAGGATCAGGTACAGATTTGGTTAACATGTTAAGAAAACTCAGACAAAAAATTATCGACATCCTGCATTCGGGCAGCGGTCAGAACGAACGTCCGTTTTTAAAAAAACACAACGAAAGCAATATCCCCGGTTTGTTTATCATCGGTGATTTGGCCGGGGCGCCGGTAATTAAATACGCCATGGCTCAGGGCCACGATGTGATCGAGCATATTGCAGCCCTGCCCGGAGCGCTTGGTGGCGGAGATGGCGATTTGCTCGACGTGGTTATCATCGGCGGCGGTGCTGCCGGATTGAACGCCGCCTTGCAAGCCAATGAACGCGGCATGAAATCCGTGGTTTTGGAAAAAGAGAAAATCGCCAACACGATCGAGAACTTTCCCGAGGGCAAATGGGTTTACGCCGAGCCGGACACTCAGCCACCCAAAGGCAAACTCTGGCTGGACGGCGCCACTAAAGAAGACCTGATTCAGAAATGGCATCAAATTATTGATGAAAACAGACTCGATATTCGCAAAGAGGAAGGCGTCGAAAGGGTCGAAAAAAAAGACGGTATTTTTCACCTCAAAACAAGCAAAGGCGAATACCGTAGCAAACGCGTTGTTTTGGCAACCGGACAGCGCGGCAACCCGCGGAAACTAAATGTTCCCGGCGAGGATCAAAGGCATGTTTATCACCGGCTTTATTCCCCGCGCAAATATAAAGATGAAAACATTCTGGTCATCGGCGGCGGTAACAGTGCCGTCGAAGCCGCTATTACGTTAAGCGAGCAAAATAAAGTTTACCTTTCCTACCGAAAAGGTGAATTTGGCCGCATTTTCAAAGACAATGAGCGAGAGCTCAACGAGCAAATCGCCGCCGGTAAAATCGAACCCATCTTTCATTCTGAAATCACTCAATTCGATGAGAAAGCGGCAACTCTGAAAATCAACCGGGGCAGCTCTGACGAATCCCGCACGATTCCTTGCCATCACGCCTTCGTTCTCATCGGTGCGGACGTACCGCGACGCTTTCTCAAATCACTCGGTCTTAAAATGGAGAATGAGTGGGAAGGCAGCCTCCTGCGTTCAGCGCTACTAACATTAGTCGGGTTCATCGGACTTTCGATTTTTGGTGTGAAGTTCGGCGGTTCAGCTTCGTTCCTTGGAGTGAATTTATCGTTTTTACCTGAGTGGTCCGGTCTGCTTATCTGGGCACTCTCCCTGGCCGGTTTGATTCGCTTTGGTATTAAAGGGGATCGTTTTGCCTGGTTGGGATTTTCCTTTTTTGTCTGGTATACGATCTATGGTGCTAAAGTCGGCGGCGGTGAAGAGTTCTGGCCTTATAAGAATTGGGGATACAAATTCCTGTCCTTTTTTAACCGGCCGTGGTCGTTTTGGTACACCATTATTTACACGTCTCTGATGACATTTTTTGGTTTAGAGGCGGTGAAGCGCTGGGGTTTAGATCGCAAAGACAAGTTCCAAATATGGCGCTATGTCAGTCTGATCAGCTTCCAGTGGATTTTCTTTTTCCTTATCCCTGAATATCTTTTTCAATCAGCTGTCGAGCACCAGTGGGTTGGCGAAAGGCTGGCAAGTGATCCGCAATTTGCCGAGCAGGCGTGGCGCAGTTATGGCATTGTTTACGCCTGGCCGCTTTTTTTCTACACCTTTTTCTATGACCCGCACCAGGTTTGGATCGTCTGGGGAGTGCTGCTCACTTTTGTTGTTATTCCCGTCTTTGTGCTTTTTTTCGGCAAACGTTATTGTTCCTGGATTTGCGGCTGCGGCGGCCTGGCCGAAACTTTTGGCGATCGCTGGCGGCACCTGGCCCCAAAAGGAAAAACCTCCATCAAATGGGAATGGATGAGTATGGCAGTTTTGATTTTTGCAGCTGTGGTTACCGTCCTGATGCTGGTAAAGGATATCTACGGTGCAGTTAGAGGGTCGGCGGAACTTGGCATTAATATTTACCGCATTTACGCCGACGTCTGGTTGGTCGGAATCTTACCCGTGACTTTGTACCCGTTTTTTGGTGGCAAAGTCTGGTGCCGATACTGGTGCCCATTGGCAAAGTTAATGCACTTGCAATCCAAGTGGTTTACCAAACTTAAATGGAGCCGGTTTAAAATTGTTGCAAACGACAAATGTATCGGCTGCTACGAATGTTCCCGTAATTGTCAGGTCGGTATCGATGTCATGAATTATGCTTTAAAGCAAAATGTTCTGGATAACGAAACCAGCTCGTGCATCGGCTGCGGGATTTGTGTCACCGTTTGCCCGATGGATACGCTCAGCTTTGGCAAGCCGCTGGAGGTCGCGTCTGACGGTCATGTTAAACTCGCTGCTTAATAAATTCGCGGGAGGGTTTGATGAAGTATAGAAAAGAATTGTTGGAGTGGTTGGAGAGTTAGTGCTTTTTATACGGTTATGTGTAGCAACAGATCTCTCATGGAGTTTACCCTGAACTTGTCGAACGGTTCGAGATGAGACGTGTAACCTTTTTCCCAACTTTTGTTCCTCAAAATGTCATTCCGAACGAAGTGAGGAATCTGAGAGCAGCACCTAAGAATGACATCAAAATAAAAGTTGGAAAACACACTACTCTTTTTTCAGGAAGGTAAAAGAAAGGAAATGAACCGGCAACAGACTGAACTCGACCAACTTTGTATCAACACAATCCGCACGCTAAGCATCGACGCTGTGCAAAAAGCCAACTCAGGGCATCCGGGTGCGCCCATGGCTTTGGCGCCGGCCGCCTACGTTTTGTGGACACGGGCGATGAAACACAATCCGCAGAATCCGAAATGGTTTGACCGCGACCGTTTTGTGCTATCCTGCGGTCATGCCTCGATGCTCATTTACTCGATATTGCATTTGACCGGCTATGATCTCTCACTGACCGAAATTAAAAATTTTCGCCAATGGGGAAGTCTCACGCCGGGGCACCCGGAAGTCCATTTAACACCTGGTGTGGAGACGACCACCGGTCCGCTTGGACAGGGCATTATGAATGCAGTGGGCATGTCGATGGCAGAAGCCCATCTGGCCGCCGTCTTTAATCGTCCCGGGCATGACCTGATCAACCACTACACTTACGTCTTTTGCAGCGACGGCGATCTCATGGAGGGCGCCTCACATGAAGCAGCTTCCCTTGCCGGCCATCTGGGACTCGGAAAACTCATTTGTCTCTACGACGACAACCACATCAGTATCGAAGGCGAGACCGGGATTTCCTATTCCGATGATGCCAAACTTCGCTTCGAAAGTTATCACTGGCACGTGCAGGATTTAGGAGAAAAAGCCAACGATCTTGAAGCCCTTGAGAAGGCTTTCTCGCAAGCGAAACAGATCCATGATAAACCGTCGCTGATAATTTTACGGTCGCATATCGGGTTTGGTTCTCCCAACAAACAGGACACGCCCGGCGTTCATGGCTCGCCTTTAGGGGAGGACGAAATCAAGCTCACAAAAAAGATCTACGCCTGGCCGGAAAATGAAAGTTTTTTGGTGCCGGATGAAGTTTCAAATCAAATGAACCAATCGAAAAAAGGATATGAATCAGAAAAGGATTGGAATGAGCGATTCAATGCTTATAAAAGTGCATTTCCGGCATTGGCCACAGAATTCGAATCGGCTTTGCGCGGAGAGTTGAAACCCGGCTGGGACAAAGACATTCCGCAATTTCAGCCATCCGACGGTGCAATAGCCACGCGGTCAGCGTCCGGCAAAGTCATCAACGCTTTTGCCGAGAAAGTCCCCTGGATGTTGGGTGGCAGTGCCGACCTTGCGCCCTCAAATAATACTTTGATGAAAAACTCCGGATATTTTGCCAAGGGGCAATACGAAAATCGCAACATCGCCTGGGGGGTACGTGAGCATGCCATGTGCGGCTGCTCCTCAGGAATGGTGCTGCACGGTGGCGTTCGCGCTTTTGTGGGGACGTTCTTTATTTTTACCGACTATGCCAGACCCTCGATTCGGCTTGCGGCTTTGATGGGACTGCCGGTCATTTATGTTATGACTCATGACTCCATCGGTCTCGGCGAGGACGGCCCGACCCACCAGCCCATCGAGCATCTGGCCGCCCTGCGGGCCATGCCAAATCTCTGCTTAATTCGTCCGGCAGATGCTAATGAAGTCGCTTTTGGCTGGCGAGCTGCTCTCGCAAAAAAAGATGGGCCGACGATTCTGGTATTGACGCGACAGAAACTCCCGACATTTGATCGAAGTAAGGTAGCAGGTGCTGATGGCGTTCTGAAAGGCGCTTACATCTTATCCAAAGAAAAAGGAAGTTCTCCCGACCTTCTGCTAATTGCATCCGGCTCGGAAGTTCAGCTTATTTTGGAAGCGCAGGGAAAACTCTCTCAGGAAGAAATCGACGCCAGGGTGGTAAGCATGCCAAGCTGGGAGCTGTTTCAAGAACAGTCGGAGGACTATCGAAATGAAGTGCTGCCGCCAAATGTCAAAGCACGTCTTGCGGTCGAAGCAGGGGTTCCTTTTGGCTGGCGGGATTGGGTCGGAGATGAGGGAGAAGTCATTGGGATTACAAAATTCGGCGCCAGTGCACCCCATCAAGATTTGTTCAAGCAATATGGGTTTACTGTCGAAAATGTGGTGGCAAGAGCAAAGAAAATTGTCAGAAAGTAAGTATGAGCGACAACTTGGAACAACATTTTTTTTCTAAACAAGCTGGTTTTGAGGCAGCTCTTGGAACATTTGAGGAGCGAGTCGAAACCGCTTTTAAAGACCTTAAAGAAAATCAAATCATTGCAAGAATATGGAATCTCGATCACACCGTCTGGAAAGCGGAGCCTACGGAGATTAGCAACCGATTGGGCTGGCTTGATAGTCCAGAATCGATGCTGGATAATATCGCTGAAATAGAGGCTTTTGTGGAAGAAATCCGGCAAATCGGCTACACCCACGCCTTGCTTTTGGGAATGGGGGGTTCAAGTTTAGCTCCCGAGGTATTTCGTTTTACTTTTGGTGTAAAAGATGGCTATTTGGATTTAGAAGTTTTAGACAGTACGGTTCCAGGAACAGTCTTATCATTTGCCGAAAAACTCGACCCTGTAAAAACACTGTTTATCGTTTCCACAAAATCCGGCGGCACAGTTGAAACCTTATCTTTTTTTAAATATTTTTATAACCGGGTTTCGGATTCTCTGGGCGCAGATCACGCCGGCGAACATTTTATCGCAATCACTGATCCGGGCAGTTTCCTCGAGCAAACCGCTAAAGAATTAAACTTTCGCAAGACTTTTCTCAACGATCCGAATATCGGCGGCCGTTTTTCTGTGCTTTCTTATTTTGGGCTTGTGCCAGCGGCTCTCATTGGTATGGATTTGAAGCTGCTGCTCGAACGAGCTTTGAAAATGACCGGCAACTGCAGGGATTCTGAAAATAATTCCAGCGCCTGGTTCGGCGCAATTATGGGCCAGTTAGCCCGAACCGGACGCGATAAACTTACTTTGATCGCTTCGCCGCAAATTGCACATTTTGGGCTTTGGGCGGAACAGCTTGTCGCCGAAAGTACTGGCAAAGAAGGAAAAGGAATTGTACCGGTGGATGGAGAAGAGGTTGGTTTACCTGAGGTTTATGCGCATGACCGGCTTTTTATTTACCTGAAACTCGCCGGAGATTCGACTCATGATTTAAGAGTACGAGATTTAAAGGATGCCGGACATCCGGTCGTTCAACTTAACTTGAAAGATATTTATGATCTTGGAGGAGAGTTCTTCCGCTGGGAATTTGCCACAGTGGTTGCGAGTTATTTTTTAAAAATTAATCCATTTGATCAGCCAAATGTGGAATCTGCCAAAATTTTGACCAACCGGATGGTAAGCGAGTACCACGAAAAGGGGGAGCTGCCAGAGTTAAAGCCGATTCTCACAACCGACAGCATTGATATTTACACCGATATTCATGTTTCGGACTTAGAAGAAGCGCTCAGCATCTTTTTTGCCTTTGCAAATACCGGCAGCGGAGAAAATACACCGCGCAGTTATGTCGCCATTCAGGCGTATGTTCAACCCACTGTTGAAACCGGGCAAGCTGTGAAATCTTTGCAGTCTAAAATCCGGGATGTTTTCAAGCTTGCGACTACCGTTGGCTTTGGTCCGCGTTTTTTACACTCAACCGGCCAACTTCACAAAGGGGATGGAGGTAACGGGCTTTTCATTCAACTGACTGCTGACTCCGCAAAGGACGCAAATATTCCTGACAATCCCGGCGAGACAAATTCAAGCATGACCTTTGGAATTCTGAAAATGGCGCAAGCATTGGGTGACCGGCAAGCGCTTTTGGATGCCGGCAGGAAAATCATTCGATTTCATTTTCGGAAAGAGATTGCTGAAGGAATCAAGCAGATCGAACAGGCAATTTCGTGACGTGGGCGACTGGTTTGCGTTTTTGCGTTTCTTTTTTCAGGTAGGGAACGGTCGCGACCGTTCCCGGCAAAGATAGCATGATAGTGCCGGTCCCTACCTGAAAAAAGACAGAGCTCTTTGTTTTGGCTGAAGAATAAAATGGTCCAGAAAAACCATAAAAACCAAAGCGAATGCAGCCAGGCCAAGTAAACCAAAGTTCAGATTGATGCCCGCAAAGTAGTTACCGATAATTGCAAGCACGCTGGAAGAGATTTTTCCAAACTCACCGAGACCGGTAAATAGCTTTCCCATCGACTTTATGCCAATCAGGTAAACCACCGTTGCGAGTCCGACGCCCAACCCGAGTACTGCTAAAAAAATCTGCCAAATTTGGAAACCAGGCGTTACTGAAGCTTGGGCCGTAATTTTTGAGATGACCACATCAGCAAAACGTGCGGACAAGCCGATTTTTTCCTCTACTTCAAGAGCAGAATACAATGAACTATATTCGTCTATTTTTTCCTTGCAATCGCCGCAGCTTTTGAGGTGACCTGCAAACCAGGATTTCCCGGAAACGTTTCCATCCAAATATTCCTGAATCTGCTCGTCGGTTAAATGCTTCAGTGCCATAATTCCTCCTGCTGGTATTTGGCAATCAGTTTTTCTTTTAAAAGTTTTCGTGCGCGAAAGAGGTAGCTTTTCACCGTACCGTCCGGCAATCCTGTGATTTCAGCAATTTCCGTGTAGCTCATTTCTTCGAGATGGTACAAAGTGAGAATAGTTTTAAACTGCACCGGCAGCTTTGTGATTTCATGTTGAAGACGGCAGGTTAAATCCCTCTCCTGGGTAAATCCATCCGGTGAAGTTTCTTCGCTCCAATATTTTTCCAGGGCACCGTTTTCCCCGGAAACATCATCAAAAAGCGGGACTTTCTGTTTCTTTAAGTAGTTAATGCCGGTGTTGAATGCGATTTTTGCAATCCAGGTGGATAACTTCGAGTCGAATTGAAACTTTGACAGGTTTTGATAAACCTTGATGAAAACATCCTGACAAACATCTTCGCGGTCCTGTTCATTGGTAACCATTTTAAAAATAACATGACAAACCAGCCGCTGGTAATCCTGGATTAAAGATTTAAAGGCATGAGTATCACCCGAAATAATTTTTTTAATTAATTCTCTGCTGTTTGTCATCTTTTGTTCCTTAATAGGAATAAGACAAACTTACTTAAAATTTGTTGCATACTATTTTTTAAAAATTCGTGCAACATTTATTTTGCTGAACTGTCAGATGGATCAGTTTTAAAATAATGAATAATAAAATTGTAAAAAACAAACAAAAAGGAGAAAACAATGTCAGGAGAACTTACAGCCATCATAATTGTTGGAACAGCTTTCATCGCGCTTGCTTATATAGTTAGAACGATTGCAGAGAACCGGATTCGCCACAAATTGATTGACAAAGGCATGGTAGATGACAATGTCAAATACCTCTACAGCTCAAAGCTGTCATATAATGTGCCTTCTTCCTTAAAGTGGGGCATGGTTTTGATTGCGGTTGGCGCTGCCATCTGGGTTGCGCAGCTTGTTCCCCGTTCATTTCAAGAAGAGGCTATTGTCAGCGGCATGCTCATCATGGGCGGTCTGGCGCTCATTGCTTATTATTTCATCGCGAGTAAACTTTTCAACTCGTCTGATAAGGGCTAGAGATTGTCAGAAAAGTCATTTTGTTGGCCAAAAGAAGTAACTTTTTAGTTAATTGAGCGTAAGTAATAAACCGAACTTGTGCTAGGTGATTCTCAATTAACGATATTCAAATGACTGTTTGGAGATGGGTTATGCGGCAAATAGTTATCTTTCCGGCACTGGCCACCTTAATGACTTTTCTGCCATGTTATGCTCAAAACATTTTGACGGAAATCAAGGATATTCTGCCTCAGGAAATCAAGGTGGAGGGTTTTCGCCTGCATCGCAACCAGGAAGTTGAAATTGAAGCAGTCGGGTTCCGGCCGAGAAAACATGGAGCTATTCTTAGTCAGGCATGGATTCTCAATGCTGAAACCAGGGATCTAGTTTGGGAATTGGAAGATGCGAACGTCAATAATAGAGGCCGTAGGCTTGCTGAATTTGACGACCAAGTTTCACTCCCGAAAGGTAGTTATGAAGTCTATTACTCAACCTTTCGTCATAGCCGATTCGGAAATAAAGAAGGTCTGGGGGATTTCATCGGACGTATGTTCCGCGGCATATTTAACGAAGATGAAGAAGATGAATATGAAGACTACGAAGAACATTGTCGGGATTGGAAGGAATGCAAAATCGTCGTTCGAGGGCATGGAACGCGATGTAAAAAAAACGAAATTGAGGAATTTCGGAATGTATTCAACGAAAATGCTTTTGTTTCAATGATTGGGTTGCGGGATGACGAATATTTGCAGAAAGGTTTTCAAGTAGATAAACCGGTTGATATTCAAATCTACGCTTTGGGGGAAGCCCGAAGAAATGGCACTTTTGATTATGGTTGGATAATGAACACCGAAACACACGAAAAAGTTTGGAAATTTAACTATCTTGATTCTGCACCTGCCGGTGGCAGCAAGAAAAATCGGTATGTCGATGAGACAATTACTTTACAGCCTGGGCAGTATGTTGCCTTTTTTGTCACGGATGATTCTCATTCCTATGGTCGCTGGAACGACGCCCCGCCTTACGATCCTTCATTTTGGGGATTGACCGTTAAACCGGTAAATCCTTCCGATAGTAAGTATGTCAAAGATTATGATTTCGAACGGGTTTCCGAGAAAAACGTCATTGTCAAAATTAATCGCCTCAGGGACAATGAATTCAAAAGCGAAGGTTTTACCTGCAAGAAAGCGTTGAAAGTGCATATTTATGCAATAGGAGAGGGCCAGCGCAGAGAGATGTTCGACTACGGCTGGATTGTTGATGCTAAATCGCACAAGAAAATCTGGGAAATGAATTTTCGTAATACCGAACATGCCGGTGGCGGTGACAAAAACCGGCTGTTCGATGACCATATCAAACTGAAAAAGGGGAGTTACATCGTTTATTATGTGACCGATGGCTCGCATTCATACTGGGACTGGAACACAGCGGCGCCCCACGATCAGGAAAATTGGGGCATCACGCTTTCCGTAGCAGATGCCGATTTTGAGTCGGGCGACATCAGTGAATACAATGAAAAGAGAGATAGTAACATCCTGGCAAAAATTGTCCGGGTTCGTGATTATGAACAGGAACGGGAAAGGTTCACGCTTCAAAAAGATAGTGAAGTTCGAATCTATGCTATCGGCGAAGGGGACCAAGGTACCATGTACGATTACGGCTGGATCGAAGATGCCGATACCCGCCAGGTTGTCTGGGAAATGACTTATCGCCGAACAGAACATGCCGGCGGGGGGAGCAAAAATCGACTTTTTGACGATACTATTTTCCTTGAAAAAGGCGATTATATCGTTTATTATGAAACAGATGGCTCCCATTCGTTTAGTGATTGGAATACAGCCCAACCTTACGATCCGATGAATTGGGGGATTACCATATCTCTGGTTGACTAAAAATAAGAATCGATCAAACCTTGAAATTATTAGAGCCAATAAGTGAATATCCACTTATTGGCTTTTTAATTTCTCGAATAGCGTCCCGGCCGTTCATTTGAAATCATTTTGCACATAATTTGTTAGTTTCCAACAGGCGGAGTTTAATCATGAAAATTCAATTTAAAGTTATCGCAATTATCTTATGTTTGTCTTTCTTTGCCCTGCCGATTTATGCAAACGACAAGGCAAAAAAATTGATGAGCTGTTAAATAAATACCATGAGTACAGTCAGCTGAACGGTTCAGTGTTGGTGGCAGAAAATGGGAAAGTGGTTTATAAAAAGGGGTTTGGGTTTGCTAATTTTGAGTGGGAAATTTCAAATCAACCGGACACTAAATTTCGATTGGCTTCTGTTACCAAGCAATTCACTGCAATGTTGGTCTTACAGTTAGTTGAGGAAGGCAAGCTGAAATTAGAAGGGAAACTTTTCGATTATTTACCTTACTATCGCAAAGATGTCGGCGAACAAGTGACGATTCACCAACTGCTGAACCACACTTCCGGCATTCCAAGCTACACAGGTTTACCGGGATTCATGCAAAACGAAATCAGAAATTTTTACCCTGTTGAAGAATTTGTGAAAAAGTTTTGCAGCGGTGATTTGGAATTTGAGCCGGGGACAAAATTTGTCTACAACAATTCCGGCTATTTTCTGCTTGGGGCGGTAATTGAAAGCGTCACCAGCGAGACTTACGAAGATTTACTTAGCGAGAAAATATTTGAGCCTTTAAACATGTTAAACTCCGGCTATGATCGTCATCAACCTATTATAAAAAATCGTGCAGCAGGCTATAATAAAACTCTGGTTGCATTTCAGAATGCTCCTTTTCTCGAAATGATGACACCGTTCGCCGCCGGGTCTCTTTACTCGACGGTCGAAGATTTATATTTATGGGATCAGGCACTTTATACCGACAAATTGATTTCTAAAGAAACCAAAGAGAAGATGTTTACACCCTATTTGGGTAAGTATGGCTATGGGTGGGTTATAGATAGCTTTCCTATGGAAGGAAAAGAAAGAGGAGCGACTCTCATTTCTCACAATGGCGGCATTCACGGATTTAACACGAGAATTGCCCGATTCGTAGATGATCAGCATTTGATTGTTATCTTGAGGAATTCCCCGGGCGCCAGTATTAATCAAATAACCAGAAATATCGCAGCGATTTTATACGACCAGCCGGTCGAGCCACTAAAAAAGCCGGGCGCTGAAGCCGTGGCAAAAAAGATGCTGGATGCTGATATTCAATCAGGACTGGAACTTTATAAAGATATAAAAGAAAATCGTTCAGATGAGTACAATCTGAGCGAAGGCAGTTTTAACCGCGTTGGTTATCAGCTTATCAACCTTAAAAAATTGCCTGAAGCGATAGAGATGTTCAAAATAAATGTTGCCGCCAATCCACAATCTGCAAACACATATGATAGTCTGGCTGAAGCTTACATGGTGAACGATGAAACTGCTCTTGCCCTCAAATATTATAACAAGACATTGGAAATGATTCCAAATGATCCGGGTCTTAATGAGCAAAGGAAAGAAGGTTTAAAGAAGAGTGCGATGGCCAAATTGCAGGAGTTACAAAAACTGGCGCAGAAAGAGTAATTTTTTGGCAGCCTGAAAATTTAGCAAAGAGCCGGATCAATCAAAGTTGGTCTGGCTTTTCTATTTCGCGGCTTTTCTATTTCTCCTTGCGGATCACCCAAATTATCATTATTTTAAGTTTCTTTATTTTGACAAACAGGTTTCCATTTAAATGATTAAATGATGACAAAAGGCAAAATACTCTGGGTCGATGATGAAATTGAACTGCTGCGTTCTCATATAATTTTTTTAGAGGAAAGAGGATACGTGGTCGAGAAGGTCACCAATGCCGATGACGCCATCGCACTGATCTCCCAACAAAATTTTGACATGGTGTTGCTGGATGAAATGATGCCCGGCAAAGATGGTTTGACGGCTCTGGCGGAAATTAAAGAGAGCCATCCTTTCTTGCCGGTGGTGATGGTCACCAAGAGCGAAGAAGAGTCACTCATGGAAGATGCCATTGGCAGTAAAATCGATGATTATTTGACCAAACCGGTGAATCCCAGCCAAGTACTTTTGACTTGTAAAAGAATTCTGGAAAGCAAAAAAATTACCGGCGAACGCATTTCTAGAGATTACGTTTCCGAGTTCAACGAAATTTCACAATCTCTTTTGGGTCCTCTTGATTGGCGGGATTGGATAAAAATTCAAACCCGGCTTTCCGAGTGGGAGGTTGAAACCGATCAGCACCGGGATTTGGGGCTCAAACAGACTTTACGGGATCAAAGGCGTGATTGTAATGTTGAATTTGCAAAATTTGTCGAGAAGAATTATCCTCTCTGGCTCCACAACCACGAGGATCCGCCGATTTTTTCGCCGGATCTGGTAGAAAAGTATCTGGCGCCTCTTTTACGAGAGAATCATAAAGTTGTCTTTTTGGTGATCGATAACCTGCGAATGGACCAGTGGTTTGCAATCGAACCGTTGCTCCATCCTTATTTTAATATAAAAAAGGACTTCTATTTCTCCATTCTGCCCACTGCAACTCCCTTTTCAAGAAATGCAATTTTTAGTGGGCTTTTCCCTAGCGAGATTGAAGAACGGCACCCCGAACTTTGGAAGCAAGGCGATGATGATGACCGGAGTTTAAATCGATTCGAGCATCAGTTGCTGGATTTAAAATTGAAGGATTTGGGAATCGATTTAAGACCGGCTTCAAAATATGTTAAAATCATCGATATCAAGGAGGCCCGGAATACCGTTAATAAAATTGCCTCTTACTCAAATATTCCGTTATTGGCAATCGTTGTAAATTTTGTGGATATTTTGGCCCACAGCCGAAGCGAATCGGAAGTCCTGCGCGAAATAACGCCTGATGAGTCGGCTTACCGCTCGTTAACGAAGTCCTGGTTCGAACATTCGTATATATTTCAAATTATCAAGGAGCTTGCCAGGCGGAATAATACGGTTATAATTACCACAGATCACGGCAGCATTCGAGGCATGCGTGGCGCCAAAGTTAAGGGAGACCGCGAGACGTCAAAGAATCTCCGCTATAAATTTGGCAGGAATGTCAAAGCTGATCCAAAACAAGCGATTATTGTAAAGGATCCGGCGGTCTATAAATTGCCGTCAAGAGGTATTAACTCAAATTATTTGATCGCAAAGGAAGATTATTATTTTGTTTATCCGACCAACTATCACTATTATTTGAATCATTACCGGGATAGTTTGCAGCACGGCGGTGTTTCAATGGAGGAAATGATTTTGCCGGTCGTGACCTTGGAGCCGAAGAGTGTGTAGGTTGTGAATGATCATTGGGCATTTATGCTTCGACTCCGCTGTTATATAAAAAGTCAAGGATTATTTACATAAGACAGTCTTTACATTCTTACATTAGAGTTGATTACTAAAATCTGTTCGCTGAATTTCTCTCATGACAGCTCCTTTCTCTGTAGAGGTAATGTTTGTGATTCTCTGAATATAAGAAAGGATGCTGTCTTTTAAATTACTTTTTAACATAATGTCTCAGCATGAAGGTAATACGAGTTCGGGATGAAGGTAACACGAAAGCTCCTTCATGGTGAGCGGAGTCGAACCCTGATCTTAGGGTAACTTTCGCCGAAGGGTGAGATTTTAAGGTAGCATGCAAAACGCAGATTTATTGGAGATTAGTGAAGAAAAAGTCATCACCACCAACAGTGCCGAAGAAACCGAGCAATTTGGTCACAAACTGGCGCAGCAATTAAAGCAGGGCGATGTACTGGCATTTTCCGGTGACCTAGGCAGCGGCAAAACAACTTTGATTAAGGGGATTTGTAAGGGCCTGGAAGTTGAAGCAGACATTACCAGCCCGACGTTTACTCTAATTCATGAATACTCAGGAAGGTTGCCGGTTTACCACTTTGACTTTTACCGAATCGTGAATTCGCATGAAGTTTGGGAAGTTGGATGCGATGAGTATTTCTATGGTGAGGGCATCTGCCTGATCGAATGGGCAGAGAAAATTCAGGATTTATTGCCGGAAAGCAGGATAGAAATTCACTTAATCAATTGTTTCGAAAAAGGTTTGCAGAACAGCCGGCAAATTAAAGTTACCCGGCCATGAAACTTCTAACCATCGACACAGCCACTGAAATCTGCGGGGTCGCTTTAACTGAAGATGCTCAACTTGTTGTCGATTACCGCTTAAATCAGAAGAACGTTCACAACGAGAAGCTTGTTTCTACCATTCAGCAGTTACTTGGGGATATCGGTTGGCAATTGAGAGATTTAGAAGGGATCGTTTTTTCCAAAGGACCCGGATCTTTTACGGGCCTGCGAATTGGAATTTCAGTCAGCAAAGGGTTGTCGTTTTCACTTGGCATTCCGATTGTTGGCGTCAACACCCTGGATGCTTTGGCTTTTGGTGCGCCAAACTTTGTTGGTAAAATTTGCGCGGTGATCAAAGCCCGGGAAAAAGAAGTTTATTTTGCTCTTTATGAAAATTTTTTAAATAACTTTAAGCGATGTTCCGAATATGAAATTATCCATTTGGAGAAATTGCCTGAAAAATTAAACAGTAAAATTCTGGTCGTTTCGAATCCGCCAGATTTAGTTTCCTATGCAGTTAATAAAGAAACTGTGACAGTGCCTCCGGAGTATTCATTATTAAAACCACTCACCATAGCCGGGTTAGGATTTAAGAAATTCCAAGCGAACGAAATCGAAAACTCCGAAGCTGCAGAGCCATTTTATTTAAAGGATTTCAGACCCAAAAGAAAAATTTATTATGCTGAGCGGTGAGTTTACATTAGTACAAAAACCGAGTTCTAATTCTGAAACGCTTGGTATAAACATCCGTGAAATGCAGGTTGGCGATTTGGAAAGAGTGTGTGAATTAGAAAAACAGGCATTCCCGGATATCCGCTCGCAAAATAATATTGAGTACGAAGTTCTTGAAAATTCGCTTTCATTTGCTTATGTTGTCGAAAAGGATCGCTCGATTATCGGATATGCAATTTATTGGCGCGTGGATACCGAAGCGCATTTGCTGGATTTCGCTATTGATAAAAATTACCGTGGAAAACAGATTGGCAGTTCACTGCTGAACTACTTAATTAATGATTGGAGATTAAAAAAGATTCAAGAGGGGCATTTGGAAACCCGCCGATCAAACGTGGCTGCCCGGAATATGTATCTTAAATACGGATTCGAAGTCATCGGCGTGCGAAAAAATTATTATTCAAAAGAGAAAGAAGATGCAATTTTGATGAGTATCTTTTTAAGGAGGGGTTAGTCATATGGATTGGTTCAAACGGGCAAAAGAGGGCCTAAAACCACAGAAGAAAAAGGAAATTCCGGATCTCTGGGTTAAATGCGACGGTTGCTCGGAAATCATTTATAAACCCGAATTAGAAAAAAACTTTTATGTTTGTACGAACTGCCAATTCCATTTCAGAATCAAAAGTTCGGATTATGTCAAACACCTTTTAGATGATAATAAATTTGAGGAATTCAATACCCATATTTCATCCGTTGATTTCCTGAAATTTAAAGGTAAGAAAAAATATTCTGACCAGATTAAGGATTATGAAAAAAAGACAGGTAGCCATGATGCGGTTCGAACGGGTCTCGGAAAAATCCATGGCAATTCAGTGGTGTTCAGCATCATGGATTTTAAGTTTATTGGCGGGAGCATGGGCTCGGTGGTTGGCGAAAAATTGGCACGTGCTATTAAACAGGCTATTGCGCGCAAACTGCCCCTGATCATTATTTCGGCTTCCGGAGGTGCCCGCATGATGGAGAGCGTGCTTTCTCTCATGCAGATGGCCAAGACCTCTGCCCTCCTTGCCAAATTGTCCAATGCGGGTCTGCTTTACATTTCTATTTTGACCGATCCAACAACCGGCGGGGTCACGGCGAGTTATGCCATGCTGGGCGATATTATTTTAGCTGAGCCCGGCGCTTTAATTGGATTTGCCGGACCGCGTGTGATTAAACAAACAATTGGCCAGGATCTACCGGATGGATTTCAGCGGTCAGAATTTCAGCTTAAGCACGGTTTTTTAGATGCGGTGATCAGTAGAGATGAGATGAAAGCGACATTAAAAGAGATTCTGGAGTTTGCAACCGACACCGAAATTACGGATTCTGAAAATGGCGAATTGCCTGCAGAGAATGTAGAGGATATTAAAGGTACACCAGAAGTCAAGGCCGGAACCGTAGACGACGAGGCGGCTAAGAATTAATGGCCAAAAATAAACCCAGGATTCTCCTCTGCAACGACGACGGAATCAACGCCCCGGGACTGGCTGCTTTGTACGAAGGAATGAAGTCAATTGGCGATGTCACTGTAGTTGCCCCGGATGCTGAGAAAAGCGCTGTCGGACACGCCATCACCCTTTCCGATCCGTTACGGGTTTGGGATTTCAAGAAGAATGGCGAGTTTTTTGGCTACGCAGTCAACGGCACCCCCGCTGACTGCGTGAAAATCGCTTACTGGGCACTGTTAGATGAAAAACCGGATTTGGTTGTTTCGGGAATTAACCTGGGGTCGAATACAGGAATCAATGCAATTTATTCCGGCACCGTTTCAGCGGCTACCGAAGGCACCATTTTAGGAATCCCCGCTTTTGCGGTTTCACTCACCACTTTTGAAGATCCCGATTTCAGCTATGCTGCCAAATTTGCCAGAAAATTGTCGGAAAATATTTTAGAGCGCGGATTGCCGAAAGGCACTCTGCTGAATGTGAATGTGCCGCCAGCCAAAGAAGAGGAAATTGAAGAGATTAAAATTACCCGACAGGGCCGGTCAAATTATCACGAGCATTTCGATAAAAGAGTCGATCCGCAAAACCGGGTCTACTACTGGTTAACCGGAAAAAAAGTACAACTTGAAGATGACAGCGACGTCGACGTCGACGATAATGCTATTTTAAATAAAAGAGTCTCAATCACCCCCCTGCACTACGATTTGACCAACTACGAATATCTCGATGAGTTAAAGTCGTGGAAGATAACTCCGTAAAATGAAAATCCACCCACATGGTTTCATTCTAATCCTTGATTTTGGCGCTCAATACACACAACTGATCTCACGCAAAGTCCGCGAGTTGGGTGTTTATTCTGAAATTAAGCCTTTTAACATTTCAGTTCATGAGATTAAAAAGTTGCAGCCGAAAGGGCTCATTTTGTCCGGCGGCCCGGAATCGGTTTATGAAGAAAATGCTCCGGTGCCCGACAAGAATATTTTCGATCTCGATATTCCGGTTTTAGGAATCTGCTACGGTCTGCAAGTGATCTCCCATTTCTTCGCCGGTGAAATAGCAGGCGGTGTTAGAAAACGCGAATTCGGTTTGGCCGAACTTAAAATCGATCAGCCAGCCGGACTTTTCAAGAATGTCAATAAGGTTTCCAAGGTTTGGATGAGTCACGGCGATGCTTTACATCAACTCCCCTCCGGTTTTACGACCCTTGGCTCCACTGAGAACTCGGCTTACGCAGCATTCGCTAACAAAGAACGAAAACTTTACTGCGTGCAATTTCATCCGGAAGTCACCCACACCGTTGAAGGCAAAAAGATACTTGGAAATTTTGTTTATGAAATCTGTAAGTGTGAAAAATCCTGGACGCCCGGCTCGTTTGCGGAAAACACGGTTGTTGAAATTCGTGAAAAGATCGGCAACGGTAAAACCATTTGTGGCCTGAGCGGCGGTGTGGATTCCGCAGTTGCGGCGGCGCTGGTGTATAAAGCAATCGGTGACAGACTGCACTGCGTTTTCGTTGACACCGGTCTCATGCGCAAGAATGAAGCTGAAGAAGTTGGCGAGACGTTTCAAAACTACT
>SMXC01000157.1 GCA_004356825.1 Caldithrix sp. | reverse complement strand
GATTCTCATGTACGACAGCTTCTTACCTATTTAGAAGTGAGTATTTATGAAGCCTGCCCCGAGTATAGTCGAACGGGTGGGTTATGTTGTTAATTTCTCACGCGGCCGTTTGCAATTTAAACGTTTCGTGCTTCAAAATGACTTTAAAAAATATAAGCCAGGCTAATTTAACTCTTTTGAAATGAAAATAAATTCGGCGAGCTTCGGTGACTTCGGCGCAATTCGGTGGGAAAATTATTTTGTTTACATGATTACTTCAACAGTCATTCATATTACTCACAAAATTTATTGTAAATTAAAAATATAGAAAGGGAGTTCCAAATGGCAACCACAAAGCAACCCAAAACCACTAAAAAGAAAACCACACCCAGTAAATCCACGCAAACTAAGAATAAGGCCGAGCAATTTGAGTATAAAGCAGAGATGAAGCAGCTGCTACATCTCATTGTGCATTCGCTTTATACGCACCCGGAGATCTTTCTTCGCGAGCTGATTTCCAACGCTTCGGACGCGCTTAACAAGATTCGATTCCGAATGCTGACCGACACGGACGTGCTCGATCCGGATGCCAGCTTGAGAATTACTGTTGAACTCGACTCCAAAAAGCAAACCTTCTCGATAGAAGACTCGGGCGACGGCATGACCAAAGATGACCTGATCAATGAAATCGGCACCGTTGCCAAGTCCGGAACGGTGGAATTTTTAAAGCAGATGCAGAAGAACGACAAGCCGCTTGACGGCAATCTCATCGGCCAGTTTGGGGTCGGTTTTTACTCCGTGTTTATGGTCACGGATAATGTGACCATCGAAACGCGCCACGCTGATAAGAATTCAACAGGCTATCGCTGGGTTTCCAGCGGCGAGGGCAAGTTCACCGTTGAGGAAATCGACAAAAAAACCAGGGGCACAAAAGTTTCTTTTAAACTTAAAAAAGAACACCAGGATTTCAGTGAAGAATTTCGAGTCAAAAATACTATTAAAAAGTATTCGAATTTTGTCGACTTCCCGATTTTTGTCGACAAAGAAGAAGTGAACCGTGTCAGTGCGGTTTGGCACCAGCAGAAAAATAAAGTCAAGGAGGAAGAGCTTACTGAATTTTATAAATTCATCTCCAATGATTTTAATGCGCCGCTGGGACATCTGCATTTATCTCTCGAAGGTGCGGTAAATTTCAAAGCGCTCATTTTTTTGCCGGAGACCGCGCCGGAGACCTTTATGCGCGAACACCTGGAAAAGTCGCTTCAACTTTATTCAAACAAGATATTTATTCAGGATGATTGCAAAGAGCTGCTGCCGGAATATCTGCGCTTTCTGAAGGGGGTTGTCGATACCGAAGACCTGCCTTTGAATGTCTCCCGGGAAGTGACCCAGTCAAGTCCGGTCATGATGAAAATCAAAAACGTTCTCGTTAGCAAGATCCTGGCGTGGTTTGGAGATTTGGCCAAAAACGATAAAGGCAAATACGATAAGTTTTACAAGAATTTCGGACCTATCTTCAAAACCGGCGTGAATTCCGATTTTGCCAATAAAGAAAAACTCATCGAATTGCTCCGTTTTGAGACCACCAAAACCCAAAAGGGCGAGCTTTCCTCGTTAAAAGAGTATGTTTCCCGAATGACCAAAGATCAGAAAGAAATCTACTACATTTCCGGCGAGCACCGCGAGTCAATTGAGCGCAACCCGAACCTGGAGTATTTTGCAAAGAACGGCATCGAGGTTCTGCTGCTGAGCGATCCTTTTGATGTGTTTATTGTACCCGGTTTGAATGAATATGATAAAAAGCCCGTGCAATCCATCGACAAAGCTGATCTCGATCTCAAAGAAGATAAGAAAGACGGCAAAAAAAAGGAGCTTGGTAAAGACGTCGCAAAATCTTTAATCGAAGTGTTTAAGAAGACGCTCGGCGACAAAGTTGAGGACGTGATCGCTTCAAAGCGTTTGGTGGATTCGGCCGCGACGCTGGTGGTCGGCAAAGAAGGCATGGACAAGCAGATGGAAAAGATGATGCAGATGATGAACAAGGATTACGCCGGTTCCAAGAAAATTCTCGAAATAAATTTGTCCCATCCGCTGATCAAAAATTTAGGCAAAAAGCTCATTGCAGACGACACAGACGCGGTTTTGCGCAGCAGTATGATGCAGCTTTATGAAGGAGCTCTGCTTATTGAAGGCAGTCTGACTTCACCGAATGAGTATGTGACCAGAATGACGGAGTTGATGGTGGAAGCCACGAAGTAGGTGAAGGTGTCTCTGTATATCATTGCATATTGAGTGTTATGCGGAAACCGTAGAATCACTTGGTAGACCTTCAATATTAAGGAAACTGGAATTCAAAAAATGATGAAAGAAGCGAACTTTACAGCGGCTCCGCTTCGCTATGCTGGCATTGCAACTTTGTTGCGAAGACCGTTAGTCAGCGATCCGTCAGGTGTAGATATCGCACTGATTGGTGTGCCCTATGATGGCGCAACCGAAAACCGGCCGGGGCCGCGACATGGTCCTCGTGAAATTCGCAATATGTCAAGTTTGACTCGTTCGGTGCATCATGTAACGCGGGTGAATCCTTATGAACTTTGCAACGTGGCAGATTTAGGTGATGTAAATTTCTCCAATCCTTTTGACCTGCAACAATGTTTTGCCGACATCACCGATTTTTACAGCAAAATTTGTGCAGCCGGTGCAGTGCCCCTGAGCGTAGGCGGCGATCACTCTATCAGTCTGCCGATCCTACGCGCTGTTGCTGCCGAACACCCGGTAGGTATGGTGCACATAGATGCTCATACCGATACGAGTGATCATGAATTTGGGCATAAATTCACCCATGGTACCCCTTTCAGACGAGCGATGGAAGAAGGGCTCCTTGACCCAACGAGGACGATTCAAATTGGCATTCGAGGTGCTCAGAACTCGGAAGAAAGCTGGCAGGCGTCTGAGGATGCGGGGATGCGCGTCATGTACATGGAAGAATTTACATCTTTAGGGATAAAGGCCACTCTCGATGAGATAAGGCGTGTGGTGGGCCAAGGACTTACTTACATCTCTTTTGACATCGATAGTCTTGACCCGGCCTTTGCCCCAGGCACTGGAACACCGGAAATAGGTGGCTTGACTCCTATCCAGGCGCAGGCACTCATCCGGGGACTGGCAGGTCTTAACTTGATGGGCGGCGATGTCGTTGAAGTCTCACCGCCGTTCGACCCTACTGGAAATACTGCCCTCGTCGGTGCCACAATATTATACGAGATCGTTTGCGTTCTGGCAGCCTCAGTCGCCAAAGCAAAAGGCTGATTTTTGGCCTAATAGAATGACAGTGAAGGGCGTAGCATAATTCTTGCGCAAAATCGAAGGAAAGCAAGGTGATGAAACGAATTCTCAAAAGAGCCCTCATTTCGATTGTCGTGCTGAGCACGCTTACGACAATCATTGTACCCATAGCGTACTACCGTTGGCGCGTTGAGACTTTCAAAGCTCTTGAGTCCGGCAGCCAATTGGCGGAGACGAGTAAAGGCACTGTCGAATACGCCAGTGTGGGAAACAGTGAAGACCCCGGGAAGCCCTTGCTCATCCTGCACGGTACACCGGGTGGATACGATGCTGGCATGATCCTGGCCGATTGGCTGGACTTGGATAACAACACGATGTGTATTATTCCGTCACGACCCGGCTACCTGAGAACACCTTTAAATGTCGGAATGACGCCTGCCGATGCGGCCGACGTTATGATCGCCCTGCTGGATGAGTTGGGGATCAAAACGACCACAGTTTTGGGTTGGTCTAGGTGGTGGGTTTACCGCGGTTGAGTTGGCACAACGACATCCCGAGCGTGTCAACGGACTGATCTTGCTATCAGCACGTATTCGCTTGGATGACAAATACTACTTCACTGAGACCGATGATCACCTGAATCCCTTCGACCCGGCATCGGTGAATACCTCGGCGGCCTTTTGGGGACCCGATCTAAAGCGGTATGTGCAAATTGCCGGCTTTAGCCTCATGCCCGCTTTCTTCCTGCAGCGATTTTTCCCGGACGAGGTTCAAAGCATGGACCTGACCATAGACCGTCTCCGTCAAATAAGCGCAACGACGCAGCTGCCAAGCCGTCGCAACCTGGGCAGGCACAATGATTATTGGCAGTTTGCCTCATTACAGCGGGAGCCAACGGTGCAAATCGAAACCCCAACCCTGGTCATTCACAGCCCCATCGACGCCTCGGTCAATTTTGACCACGCTCTATACATCAGCGATGCCATCGCAAACTCTGAGCTCTTCACTGTGGAAAATGAGTCACACTTCAGCACCCTAAATCCGGAGGCTGCGGCTAAGATCAGGTTATTTCTGCAAAACATAAAATGACTTTCGATCATGCCTCAATCGAGGTTGGAATCAGGGTAAGGATCCCACCTTTTGCAATTTTCAGCAGTACGGGCACAGAAAATCCGAACCGGATCTCTTGGTACCGTGTGAGCAGAAACCTAAATCTGAATTCGACTGGATTATTGACCGGAAACTCATACTTTCGGTCAATCCTGAAATGTGACAATCATTTAAAAAAAAAGTTCTTGCCTCTTTTCTTAAATCTCTTATTTTTAAACTACTTAGTTAGCCATCACCTGTTCAACTGACGTCTCAATCAAATGAAGAGGAATTGCGCCGCTATGAAATGTAGTGCGGCAGCAGCTTATGGACTCGCCCGATATTTTAAAAGAACAGGTCCACCTTTCCGGATGATCTGTCTGCTCATTTCATAGATTTTTGCCAATTTCAAAGTAGCTTTTTTGTTTTTCCACCATTTTCGCAAACCATCTACCTTTTCCGAGATCCCCTCGCATGATATCTACTGCGAGGCATTGATTTTGTCCTCGGATGTTTCCGGCAGCGATGAACTAAACAATCGCTGGAAGTCTAATCAAGACAGGGCAACTCATGAAAACCTGGCAAATACTTTTTTTGATCGTCGGATTGTTGATATTGCCGAGCGCGGGTTCTTCCCAAAAGAGTGAGACCGAACTCCGCCAGGACGATAAACGGTTACGCGATATGTCACTTGAAGAATTGATGAATGCCCGAACCAGGGTCTATTCTGCTTCAAAAATAGAAGAAAATCTCCTCAATGCTCCGGGAATCATTTCTGTTTTGACCGCTGAAGAGATTGAGCTGTTTGGTGCAATAAATTTATTCGAAGTTCTAAACAGAATGCCAAATGTTATCAGTTCATTGGGTTATTCCCTTGACAAGGTAGCAATG